>JBKJQL010000123.1:0-9804 GCA_046594035.1 Gaiellaceae bacterium | reverse complement strand
GGCGGAGCCCGGCTCCGCCGGGCGGGAGCCGAAGGCGGTCGAGGGCGTGAGGATCCTGCTGAACGGGCGTGGGGGCAAAGTCGGCTCCGTGCTCGGACCGGGACTTGAAGCGGCGGGCCACACACTGGTCGACTCGCTCGACGACGCCGACGCGATGGTCGACTTCACGCGCCCCGACGCGGTGCTCGCAAACGTGCGCGCGGCGATCGACGCCGGGGTTCCGAGCGTCGTCGGCACGACCGGCTGGGATCCGCAGGACGTGGCCGACGCGAACGTCAGCGTCTTCTACGCCCCGAACTTCGCGATCGGCGCCGTGCTGATGATGAGGTTCGCGGCGGAGGCGGCCAGGCACATGGCGGGGGCGGCGATCACCGAGGTACATCACCCGGCCAAGCTGGACGCGCCGTCGGGCACCGCAAAGTTGACCGCCGGTCTCATGGGCGGCGACGTCCCGATCAACTCGATCCGCCTTCCGGGCGCGAACGCGCATCAGGAAGTCCTGCTCGGCGGCTCGGGTGAGCTGCTGACGATCCGGCACGACGCGACCTCGCGCGAGGCCTACACGCCGGGCGTACTGCTCGCGCTCGAGAAGCTGCCATCGCTGCCGCCGGGCCTGACGGTCGGCCTTGACGCACTTCTCTGAACAGCTCGTCGTCGGAGACGTCGAGCTCACGCTCCGGCGGCCCACCTCACCGGACGCGCTGATCGACGAGGTCGCGTTCGAGGACGACGAGTTCCTGCCCTACTGGGCGGAGCTCTGGCCGGCGTCACTGGCCCTTGCGGCCGCGCTACCCGAGGTGTCCGGGCTCCGCGTCGTCGAGCTCGGTTGCGGTCTCGGTGTCCCGTCGCTCGTCGCAGCCGCGCGCGGCGCGGAGGTGACCGCGACGGACTGGGCCCCCGATGCGGTCGACCTCCTGCGCAAGAACGCGGCCCTCAACGCGCTGGCGCTGCGCGCGGAGGTGCGGGACTGGCGGGACCCATGGGACGAGCGATTCGACCTGGCGATCGCCGCCGACGTGCTCTACGAGCGGCGCAACGTCGAGCCGTTGCTCGAGCGCCTAAGGGAGCTTGCCCCGAAAGCGCTGGTCGGCCTCGCCGGACGCCCTTACGAGGCAGAGTTCATCGGCAAGGTGGACTCGGTCGTCGAGGTCGCAGCGCGCGTCGTCTCGATCGGCTGACGCGCGAGCAGTGCGGCCGCAACCACGACGCTGGCGAACGCGACCAACCGCAACACCCCGAGCGGGCCGCCAGGGAGCCGTTCGTTGAAGAGCGCAATGCCGGCTGCAATCGGGAGTGCGTTGGTGAGCAGGGTCGAGGTCCCGGCGGTGGCGAGGGGCGTCCCCCGCTGGAAGCCGAACTGCAGCGCGACGAACGCGGCTCCGTGAGCCGCGAGGACGACGGGGATGACGAGCAGCCAGGCCCCGCCGTGCACTGCTGCCTTCGTCCCGACGTCACCCGCTGCGTACAACGTCCCGGCTGCCAGGCCGAGAGCGGCGCCCGAGCCTCGTGCGCTGAAGCCCGCGGCGAGCAGGGCGGACCCTGCGAGCCAGACGACGAGAGCCGTAAGTGAGACGGTCGTGCTCTTCGGCGTGCCGCCTGCGAGTGACGCACCGAGCAGCGCGAGACCGATCATCGCGACGCCGACAGCCGTCCAGTGCGCGGGATGGCCGCGGCGGTGCGCGAGCGCAGCGAGGATGCCGATGCCGCCGGCGGAAGTCGCCTGCACGAGTGAGAGTGGCGCGAGCGCCAGCGCCGCGACGTAGAACGCCCAGCCGGCCAGGCCGACCACGAAGCCGATCAGCCAGCTGCGGTCCGCGAACAGGAGTCGCAGCGACCAGAGCGGGCGCCGCAGTGCGAGCGGCGGCAGCTCCTGCGTTGCGCCGTGCTGCTCGAGCCAACCCCAGTTGAGTGCGAACGCCGAGAGCAGCGCCAGCGCGAGACCCGCGCCGAGGTTCACTTGCGCTCGTTCTGGAACGGCAGATACGCCTCCGCCGCGAGTGCGGCGATGCCGACTCTCGGCAGGTCGCGACGCCGCTCGTAGACGACGAACCGCCGCTCCCAGCGCGGGAAGAACTTCCGATTGAACGCCAGCAGGTTGTCGAGCTGGAAATGGCCCTTGAGCGTCAGCAGCGCACGCCGCTGCACCTCCTGCATGCCCGTCAGGTCGGCTTCGGGCGCGAGCAGGGCGGCGAACGGCGCGAAGTTCAGCGAGACGCGAGCGAGCCCGTTGTCGCGAGCCCAGCCGATCGCCTCACAGATGATCCACTCGTTGAAGCCGTTCGGCGTCGTGCGTAGCCGCGGCATCGAGGAGAGCGACAGCGCCGCGCCTCCCGAGATCGCAAAGTGGAGGAACCCTGCTGCGCGACCGTTCGGCGCGAAGCCGATCACGAACAGCGCGTCGCCGTCTCCGAGCCCGAACAGCGCGTCGAGGGCCATCACGAAGCCACGTTCGGGCGCATCCCCGCGCCAATCGCTTGCCACGGTTTCCAACTCGTTGCGGAGGTCGGCATCGATCTCGCTCGGCCGCAGGACGCGAACCACAAATCCCGCTTGCGTCAACCGGTGCACCGACTGGCGCACCTTGCGAATCGCGCGCCCGTCGAGCGAGAAGCTCTCCGTGTCGACGATCGCCTCGTCGCCGTGGTACAGCGAGTGAAGGCCGTGGGTCGAATAGAGCGGCAGACACCCTTCCGATGCGCCGAGGATCGCAATGCGCCAATCGCGCTCATGCGCGTGCTCGACGAAACGGCCGATCAGCTCGTTCAGGCGGTCCCGCGGACCGATCGGGTCACCCGAGACGATCGCGACGCTGCTCACGACCCGGTACGCGAGAAACGCCGCTTCATCGGGCGTGAAGAAGTACGACTTGTCGGAGCGCAGGACGAACGGCGCGAGCGTGTCGATCCCCCACGCGTGTACGAGCGCACGCGCGACTGACCGCTCGCGTTCCACCTGAACTACCCGGTGCCGCCACGGAGCGATCCAACCGGCAACCACCCACAGGGTCGACGCCACCCCGAAGAGCAACAACGAAAGCGGGAACCAGTCACCGAACCCGCCGACGAAGTGCGGCGAGCCGCGGAGGTTGAGCGCCAACAGGCCGTCGAACGTCTCCCGTAGCGCGAAGCGAAGTGTGAGCGGCTGGTCGGCCGCGGTTCGGTTCACCCACAACGCGACGAAGGCGTAGAGGCCGATCACGCTGACAACCGTGAGGATGCGGCGGGCGACGAGTGTGCGCGACTCGGTATCTCCCGGCCCGTCAAAGTCGTGCCGCCGGGCGATCAGCAGAATCAGCACGACTGCCGACGCGAGCGTCCCGTGGTTGAAACCGTGCAGGACGTGAATGGCCGTCGACAGTCCCGCAACCGCGGCGGCGACCTGCCAGGCGCGGTGACGCCGGCGGGCAAGCCCCCGTGACGCGACGAGCATGGCGACCGCTGTGAACACGCCGAAGGCTTTCGCCAGCGGCCCGACGGCGTCGGGGGTGAGGCTGTGCAGGAGACCTGCGTTGCGACCGGGCAGCACACCGTGGATCAGATTCAGCAGGCCGCCCATCGCGACCACGGTTGCGACAACGAGTGGCGCGCGCCTGGCACGCCGGTCCGTCGCGAGGGCAGCTGCGCTCACTGCGACGGTGGCCGCCGCCAGGTACACGAGCTGCAAGCGGGTCGCCGCATCGAGCGCAGTGCGCATGGGCACCTGACGGACGATCGCAATCGAGATGCCGGCCTGGAGGTAGTTGAAGATCCCAGCGCTGAGGCCGAGGACAAGCGCGGCAGTGAGGCGCTCGAGCCGTGCCCAGCGTGCGTATGACCCGAGCAGCGTTGCCGCGATGCCCCACACAAGCAGGTACCAGAGGAGCGAGACCGAGGAGTGACGCGAAAGCTCGTCGAGCGGCAGCGCGAGCCCGATGTGCGGACCGGGCAGGGCCGGGTTGAGGAGATACATCCAGCCGGTCGCTGCGATGCCGACGAGCAACACCACCGGGAACGCCGCTGCCCTACGCATGCCGAAGGCCCTTCGATGCGGCCAGGTAGGCAAGCGCAGCGCGCCCGCGCCAGATCGCCCAGTTGTGACCACCGTGCACGACGGAGTACCGGTAGGGAAGGTGAAGCCGTGCGAGCGTGCGCGCGAAGTGGGTGTTCTCCTTCAACGCGCGGTCGCCGGTCCCGCTGTAGAACCAGAAGTACGTGTGCGCCTGCTGCAGCGTGTGAGCTGCCGCCGTCACCGTCAGCTGCGGGCTGTTGTGTCTCAGGAGCGCCACGCTGTGGCCGAACACCGAGAAGACGGGATCCGCCCGTTCGTATCCGGACCAGCTTTCGACGACGTGGAACTCGCGAGGATGATGGATCGCGATGTTCAGCGCGGCGTAGCCGCCCTCTGAAAGACCCGCGATCGCGCGACCCCGTCCCGAACGGATCGTGCGGTAGCGCGCGTCGATCGAATGGACGACGTCCCGTGCGAGAAAGGTCTCCCACGCCTCGTGGGGACGCACACCGTTCGCCCACTCCTTGTCGGTGAACGAGCCCGTCGAGCCGTAGGGCATGACGAGGATCATCGGGCGGGCGCGATGCAGCGCGACGAGCTCGTCCTGGACGACGCCCATCCGCACCGTTGCGAGAAAGGCAGCCGGTCGACCCGGGAAGCCGTGAAGGAGATAGATGACCGGGTAGTGGCGGCCCGGGTGCGTTCGATACCCCGGCGGCAGATAGACCTCGACGAGCTGCCGGCGACCACCTAGTGCTGGGCTTGCCACGGTGAAGTGCTCAGCGGCCCCGTGGAGCTTCACGAACGCCGCGTCGCGCGGCGGCGCGAAGCCGCGGTACACCCAGTAGTTGTCCACGTAGCGATAGGCCCCCACGAGCCCGATCGCGAGAAAGGCAACGAGTGCTGCTGCGGCGAGCCAGCCGCGGCGTGGTGCCGGGAGCACCGAGGTGGACATACCCGTGTTGTAGGCCCTCTGGCCTGAACAGTTGATTAACGCGTGGGTGCAGCGAGGTGGCGCAGCGCGAGCCGCAGCCACGCTACGGCGTGGGCCTGCCAGAGCGTCGTCTCGTGTGCCCCGCGGTAGATCTCGAAGACGTGCCGGACATGGGCGGCGACAAGCTCTCGATCGGCCTGGCGGTTCTCTGCGAGGAACCGCTGATCACCGCGGCCGATGTAGAACGCAAAGAAGGTCGATCGGGAGAGGCCGGTGAAGAGGTTGTGCGCGTTCGCCGCCGGGCCGCGCGCGAGTGGCTGCGTCCCAGTGGGGTCGGTTGCGTGGAAGTAGCCGGACCAGGACTCGATCACCGAGAACGTTCCCGGGTGGTGGAGCCCGACGATCGTGGCGCCGTAGCCGCCGGCCGAGAGCCCGACGATCGCTCTGCCCTTCGCCGAACGAATGGTGTGGAAGTGCGCATCGATGTAACCGGGCAATTCGCGCGCGATGTAGTTCTCCCAGTTGCGTCCAAAGCCCCAATTCAGGTACTCGGGGTCGGTGTCCGTGTCACGCGCTCCCTGTGGCAGGACGAGGATCGCCGGTCCGACCTTGGCCATCTTGTTGGCGAGCCACGTGTTGCCGCGGTACGCACTCGCACTCGCAGGCAACCCATGGAGGAAGTAGATGACCGGAAACCGGCGCTGCGGGAAGTCGTCGTAGCTCGCCGGAAGGATGACGCGTGCGTGCACCTCGCCGTTCAGCGCCACTGACACGATCCGTTCGTCGACCGCGCGGCTCTGGTGCAACAAGCTCGCGGCGGCCACAGTTGCGAAGGCGAGGGCCGTCAGCGCGATCGCGACCTGGGCAGAAGAACGTCTCATCCAGACACGATGCCCACCCCGGCGGTGTTCCCGAACCACGGTTAACGATTTCTTCAGCTTTGCGTAGCTACCGTCCGACGGGTGGTGACCCTGGCCGCGATCACGACAGCCCTGCTCCTGCCCGGATTCTCCGCGGTTGCGCCAGGCCCCGCGGGCGGCCAGGTGCTCAGCGGGACCTTTCCGGGGACGCCACGCACGGGCTATGTCTACCTGCCACCCGGGTTCAATACGGCCACGCGCTACCCGGTCGTCTATCTGCTGCACGGCATGCGTGGCTCTCCGGCGGAGTACATCGCCGCCACGGAGCTTCCGGTCTTCGCGGACACGGAGATCGCCGCCGGCCGGCTGCGTCCGTTCATCGCGGTGATCCCGGCTGCAGGTGACACACCCGCGTACAACGGCGAGTGGGCGGGACCGTGGGAGCGGGAGGTCGTCGATCGAGTTGTCCCGTGGGTCGACGCACACCTGCCCACGCAGGCGACGGCTGCCGGGCGGGTGCTCGCAGGCCTGTCGGCGGGCGGCTTCGGCGCCGTCGACATCGGGCTGCGCAACCCACTGCTCTTCGGGACGATCGAGTCGTGGAGCGGGTACTTCACGCCCGTGCTCGACGGGCCGTTTCGCAACGCGACGCGTGCCGTTCTCGCGGCAAACGACCCGACGCGCCTCGTCGAGGTGAACCGCAGCCTCCTTGGGAAGACGCGCTTCTTCGTCTCGACCGGCCCGCCACACAGCCGCTGGGCGCCTCCCGCCCAGACGATCGACTACGCGGCGCGCCTGAAGGCGCTCGGGCTCCCCTACACGCTGCGCATCTACACGAGCCGGAAAGGTGAGTGGCGCAACCAGCAGAACGACGGTCTGCGCTGGGCGCTCGGACCGCCGTAGAATCACCAGATGCTCGGGAACGTCCTGACCGCAATCGTGACGCCGTTTCGCGGAGACGACTCGATCGACTTCGACAGTTTTCAGCGCCTCGCACGCTATCTCGTCGAGAACGGATCGGACGGCATCGTCGTCTGCGGGACCACCGGAGAGAGCCCGAATCTCACCGACGAGGAGCGCATCGACCTCTTCCGCGCCGCGCTCGAGGCGGTCGGCGACGAAGCGACTGTTGTGGCAGGCACCGGCACGTACTCGACCGCGCACTCGGTTCACCTGACGGAGCAGGCGCACGAGCTGGGCGTCGACGCGATGCTCGTCGTGACGCCGTACTACAACAAGCCGCCGCAGCGCGGGATCGTTGCCCACTTCGAGGAGATCGCCCGCGCGAGCGACAAGCCGATCGTCGTCTACAACATCCCGGGCCGCGTCGTGATCAACATCGGGCCGGAGACGATCAGCCGGCTCGCCGAGATCGCGACGGTGCGAGCCGTAAAGCAGGCGAACGACGACCTGGCGCAGGCGAAGCACATCGTCGACACGGGACTCGACCTGTACGCCGGCGACGACAACCTGATCCAACCCTTTCTCGAACTGGGCGGAATCGGCGGGATCTGCGTGCACACGCACGTCGTGGGGCCGCAGGTGGCAGCGCAGGTCAAGGCGTTCCAGGCGGGCGACGTGGAGCGGGCCCGCGAGATCGACCGGGAGCTCGACCCGGCCTACGACCTGCTGAAGGTGCAGTCGAATCCGATCCCGATCAAGGCGGCGCTGAACCTGCTCGGGCACGGGGTGGGCGGGCACAGGCTGCCGATGCCGCCGCCGACCGACGACGAAATCGCAGCCGTGCGCGCCTGCCTCGAGCGGCTCGGTCTGCTCGTGGCGGCCTGAACCGCTCCACCGCCTACACTGCCTCCCCTATGAACGACGTATTACGCGTGATCGCGCTGGGTGGGCTGGGCGAGGTCGGCAAGAACATGACCGTCTACGAGATCGGCGACGAGTTGATCGTCGTCGATGCCGGGATGGCCTTCCCGCGCGACGAGCACCTCGGCGTCGACGTGATCCTTCCGGATTTCGGCTACCTCCGCGACAAGCGCGTGCGGGCCGTCGTGCTCACACATGCGCACGAAGACCACGTCGGTGCGCTGCCCTTCCTGATGCGCGAGATCAAGGTGAACGAGATCTGGGGAACCAAGCTCACGCTCGGGCTCGTCAAGTCGAAGCTCGACGAGCACGGTCTCCTGCGTGCCGCCGAGCTGCGCGAGGCCGACCCTGACGGCGCGCCGGTCGAGCTCGGGCCGTTCAAGCTCGAGTTCATCCGCATGGCCCACTCGATCCCCGACTGTGTCGGCATCGCGATCGAAACAGCCGCGGGCCGTGTCTTTCACACGGGCGACTGGAAGCTCGATCACACACCGGTCGACGGGCTTCGCACCGACGTCGGCCGCCTCGCCGAGCTCGGTAACCGCGGCGTCGACCTGCTCTGCGCCGACTCGACCAATGCCGAGCGCCCCGGCTTCACGCGCAGCGAGCGCGTCGTCGGTGAGGCGTTCAAGCAGATCATCCCCGCGCGCACCGGCCGCATTCTCATCTCGAGCTTCGCGTCGAACATCCACCGCATGCAGCAGGCGATCGAAGTCGGCGTCGATTCGGGCCGGAAGATCGTCGTCGTCGGCCGGTCGATGAAGCGCAACATGAACGTCGCGCGCAACCTCGGTTACGTGGAGGTTCCGGAGGACGTGCTCGTGAAGCCTGCGCAACTCGACGAGATCCCGCGGCACGAGCAACTCGTGCTCTGCACCGGTTCGCAGGGCGAGCCGCTGTCGGCACTGACGCGTATCGCCTACAACGACCACCCGGCGATCAAGGTCGAGCGTGGCGACACCGTGATCATGTCGTCGCGGCCCGTTCCCGGCAACGAGCTGCGGGTGCACGACACGATCAACCGCCTGACGAAGAACGGCGCGGAAGTGCTGCACGAGGAGAACGCCGACGTGCACGTCTCGGGTCACGCGTGCGCCGAGGAGCTGCGCACGCTCCTGAGCCTGATCCGTCCGAAGGCCGTCATGCCCATCCACGGCGAGTACCGCATGCAGGCCGCCCACGCGCGTCTCGCTCAGGACGCAGGCGTTCCTGCGGACTCGATCGTGATCGCCGAGAACGGCGACGTCGTCGAGCTCTCCCGCGCCGGTGTGCGCATCGCCGATCGCATCGAGGCCGGCGTCACGTTCGTCGACGGGCTCGGAGTGGGCGACATCACCGACGTTGCGCTCCGCGACCGCCGCCACATGTCGGAGGACGGCGTGCTGATCGTCGTCACGACCCTTGCGAACAACGGGGCCTCCGCACCGGAGCTCATCGCACGCGGGTTCGCCGAGAACGACGACGAATTGTTCTCCGAGATGCGAGACGAGGTCCGCGAGATCGTCCACGAACTGCTGACCGACGACATCCGCGAGATCAAGCTGTTGCAGGAGCACATCCACGACGGGCTCGGCCAGCTGATCTACGACCGCACCCGTCGCCGGCCGATGATCCTGCCGATCGTCATCGAGGTATGAGCATTCCGCTCGGCACGACGCGCCCCGAGTGGGCCGTGGTGATCGCCGAGCACGCGGTCGAGGAGTCCACGGCGCAGCGGCTGATAGCCCAGTTGATGGCGGTCGACGTCGCCTCTCTTGCCTTCTGCCGGCTGCTCGAGCGGTGGGCGCGCGGGGAGCCGGACCCGAGCACGCCCGGACGCCGTCAAGCCGCATTGCGCCGCGCAGCCGATCGTGTCGAGACGGCGCTCGCAGGACTGGAACAGCCGCTCGGCCGCTACCTGATGGAGCTCGAGGCCGACTCGGCCGAGGGACGATCGTGGTTCGGCGAGCCGAGCCGTGCGGAGCTCGTCGACTGGGAGCCCGTGCTGAACCGCGCCGGCGTCAGCGTCGAGCCGCACCGGATCGCAGCCGCCTACCTCGAGCTCGCAGTCCTCGTGCGCGCGCTCGAAGGCCTATCGGCGACGGTGCAGTGGCAGTCGACGATCGACCGAGGCTCACTGTGGGCGGGTCTCTTCGACCTGCGCGAGAACCTGCTCGGCCGCGCGCTCGACGACCTGCGCGCGATCGCCGCGTAACGCTC
>JBKJQL010000080.1:0-3705 GCA_046594035.1 Gaiellaceae bacterium | reverse complement strand
TCCAACGGCCCAATCCGTTCCCGAAGTCGATTTACGACAACGTCGCGTACGGCTTGCGCATTCTCGGCATGAAGTCCGACCTCGACGACCGCGTCGAGCACGCGTTGAAGCGCGCTGCACTGTGGGACGAGGTCAAGAACCGGTTGAAACGCTCGGCGCTCGGTCTGTCCGGCGGCCAGCAGCAGCGCCTCTGCATCGCGCGAGCGATCGCCGTCGAGCCCGACGTGATCCTGCTCGACGAGCCGGCGTCGGCGCTGGACCCGATCTCGACGTCCGCGATCGAAGACCTGATGCACGAACTGAAGCAGGACTACACGCTCGTGATCGTCACGCACAACATGCAGCAGGCGGCACGGGTCGCCGAGATGACGGCGTTCTTCTCGCTCCAGGTGGAAGAAGACGGCTCGCGGCACGGCATCCTCGTCGAGTACGACGCGACCGAGAAGATCTTCACCCACCCCGCTGACGAACGCACAGAGGGTTACGTGACGGGACGGTTCGGCTGATGCGTCTGTCGTTCACAGAAGAGCTCGCGCAGCTCGAGGCGTCGCTGCAGGAGGAGGGAGAGCTCGTCCTGCGCGCACTCCGTTCGTCGCTCAACGCGCTTGCACGCGGGGACGAAGAGCTCGCCGACGAAGTGATCAGCTTCGACGACAAGGTCGATGCGCGCTACATGCAGATCGAGGAGGGCGTCCAGTCGCTCCTCGCGCGACAAACACCTGTGGCCGCTGACCTCCGGCTCGTCCTCGCCGTGCTTCGTGTGAACCTGCACCTCGAGCGGATGGCGGACTATTGCGTCACCGTTGCGAAGCTCACGAAGTTGATGGGCAACCTCAACGTGACGGACGAAGCCATCAGCCGCTCGATCGAGGACATGGGGCAGCGAGCGGAGCAGATGATCCGCGTCGCACTGGATGCGTTCGCCTCGCGCGACGCGAAGAAAGCCGAGACCCTGGTCGATCTCGACGAGCTGATCGACCGTGCGAACCGGAATGCGACGGAAGACGTGCTGTCGCTCGGCGATTCACTCGAGGAGCGCGAGTACGGCCTTCGAATGCTCGTCGTCTCACGCTGCGTGGAGCGGATCGGCGATCACGCCGTCGACATCGGCGAGCAGGTCGTCTACCTCGTCACCGGCGAGTTCCGCGAGTTCAGCGACGCCTCGCATCCTGCTTAGATGGTTGATGCCATCCAGATGGTTGATGCCACGGTTGCGCCCGCCTGGGAACGGCCCATACCCGGCGCAGGACGCCCGCCTCGCCCTTGAACAGCCTCCCGGCTGTCCAGCGGGCGAGTCGGACGTCCTGCTTGGTCTGGATCCGCCCCCACACCCACGCCCCCGTGGCATCAACCATCTAGAGGCGCTCAGGAGGAATTGGCGGCACATCGTTGTGCCGCCATGAGCGGTGTACCTCCTAGGGAGAGACGACGGCCCGGCCGCGGAGCAGCTGCGGCGCCGAGCGGGCGTAGTCGATTCCTGAGATCCAGGTCAGCGCGAGCGCGACCAGGAGCGCCCACCACGAGACCGAGTTGCTCCAGGCGCCCGCCGCGGCGAGCCCGCCGACCCCGGCGGCGATCGCCTGTGACCAGGTCTTGAGCTTCCCGAGGTCGCGGGCCGCGATCACGACGCCACGCTCCACTGCTGCCTGGCGAAGGCCGGAGATCAGGAGCTCACGGGCGACGATCGCAGCGACCATCCACGCGGGAAAGACGTCCTGCCCGAGCAGGACGATCAGCGTCGCCATCACGAGCAACTTGTCCGCGATCGGGTCGAGCAAGGAGCCGAGCGGGGAGGTGCGACCGGTCCGGCGGGCGACCTTGCCGTCGAACCAGTCGGTCGCCATCGCCGCGCAGAAGACGCCCGTCGCCCAGTAGTCGTGGCTCGGGAACGAGATCGCGAAGAGGGCGACCACGATCGGCACGGATGCTGCCCGTGCGACGGTCAATTGATCGGCGAAGCTCATCCGTCAGGAGAATACGGAGTGTGTTCGCCAAAGTCCTTGTTGCCAACCGCGGAGAGATCGCCCTGCGGATCTTTCGAACCCTCCGCGAGCTGGGCATCGGCTCGGTCGCGGTGTACTCCGACGCCGACCGATCGGCACCGTTTCTCGCCTATGCGGACGAGGCCCACGCGCTCGGTGGGCTGAGCGCAGCCGAGAGCTATCTCGTCGTCGACAAGCTGCTCGAGGCAGCCGCCCGGTCGGGCGCCGAGGCCGTTCACCCCGGCTACGGGTTCCTCGCCGAGAACGCCGCATTCGCCTCCGCGGTCGAGGCGGCGGGGCTGACCTGGATCGGGCCGCCGCCCGCGGCGATCGAGCTGATGGGCTCGAAGACGCGGGCACGCCAGACGATGCAGGCGGCCGGCGTTCCGATCATCCCCGGCACGACCGACCCCGTCGGCTCGGCCGAGGAGGTGATCGCCCTCGGCGAGCAGATCGGCTACCCGCTCTTGATCAAGGCCGCCGCCGGGGGAGGCGGCAAGGGGATGAAGGTCGTCTCCTCGGCCGAGGAAGCCGCGCAGGCCTTCGAATCCGCGCAGCGCGAAGGGCAGTCGTACTTCGCCGACTCGTCGGTCTACGTCGAGCGCTACCTCCAGGATCCCCGGCACGTCGAGGTCCAGGTGCTCGCGGACGCGCACGGCAACGTGATCCACCTCGGCGAGCGCGACTGCACGATTCAGCGCCGCCACCAGAAGCTCGTGGAGGAGACGCCCTCGCCCGCCGTCACGCCCGAGCTCCGGGAGCGGATCGGGAAGATCGCGGTCGACGCTGCGCGCGCGGCCGGGTACCGCTCCGCCGGAACGATCGAAGGGCTGCTCACTCCCGAAGGCGACTACTTCTTCATGGAGATGAACACCCGCATCCAGGTCGAGCACACGGTGACCGAGGAGGTGACCGGCCTCGACCTGATCCGAGAGCAGGTTCTGATCGCGGCGGGAGAGCCGCTATCGCTGCGCCAGGAGGACGTCGTCCTCCGCGGCCACTCGATCGAGTGCCGCATCAACGCGGAGGATCCGTCCGGTGGCTTCCTGCCGAGCCCAGGGAGGGTCACGAGCTACCGGGAGCCGTCGGGGCCGGGCGTACGTGTCGACTCGGGCGTTGCGGCGGGCTCGGAGATCAGCGGGCTCTACGACCCGATGATCGCGAAGCTGATCGTCCACGACACGAACCGCGAGACGGCCCGCCGACGGATGCTGCGCGCGCTCTCCGAGTTCGAGATCGGCGGGGTCAAAACGCTGCTCGGCTTCCACCAGGCGCTGCTCTCGCACCCGTGCTTCATCGAGGGCGAGACGTGTCACGGTCTCGCCGAGTCCGAGGAGCTTGCGCAGCGTGCAGAGCAGTTCTCTCAACAGGCAACAACCGTAGCCGAGGCTTCGGACGGATCGTTGTCAGAGCTGACGACAGTGGCCGAAGTGGACGGTCGCCGCGTCCACGTGAAGGTGCTGGTGCCTGAGCCGCCCTATCGCGACCTCGCGCGACGCCGCAGGCAACGAGTGGGCGGCGGCGCGAACGGCGCAGGCTCGGGGGCGGTCGTCAGCCCGATGCAGGGAACCGTGCTGGCCGTGAAGGTCGCCGACGGTGACGTCGTCGAGGCCGGTCAGGTGATCTGCATCGTCGAGGCGATGAAGATGGAGAACGAGGTGACGGCGCACCGCGCAGGCACCGTCTCGGGGGTATCGATCGCGCCGGGCCAGCCCGTGACCAC
>JBKJQL010000270.1:0-6382 GCA_046594035.1 Gaiellaceae bacterium | reverse complement strand
GTCGCCGTCTCCGACGCAGGCGGTGGCGCCGGCGCCTGGGTCGTGACGACCGTCGTGCAGCAGGGCAGTGGGACGCTGGCCGTAGCACCGGCCGTGACGGTGCCCGGCACGTTGTCGATCACCGCTTCCGCGGGCCAGACCACCGGTGACGTCACTGGCTTTGTCGTCCTCACACACGACACCGACGTACGCCGGATCCCGTTCTGGTTCGCGGTCAGCGCACCGAAGCTCGGCGGCGAAGCGAAGGTGGCCCTCACGAAGCCTGGAACCTATTTCGGCACCACTGCGGGCGCGCCCTCTCTGATCACGACCTATCGGTATCCGACCGGCGGCGACGTCACCTACCCAGGCCCGGAGCGCGCGTACCGCGTCGTGATCTCGGGACGCCCGGCGAACTTCGGCGTCGTCGTGCTCTCGGGCCACGTTTCGCCGCACGTGACCTTCGAGGGCAGCGAAGAGCGGCTCGCCGGCTACACGGGGCTTCCGAAGGATCTCAACCCGTACCGCAGCACCTACGGCGCCCCCGTCCCGGTCGCCGGAGTCGACGTACCTGCAGCAACTGCCTACAACATCGTGTTTGACACACGCGCGGCGAGCCTGGCTGGGCCGTTCAGCTTCCGCTACTGGGTGAACGACGTCACCCCGCCCAAGCTGCGTGTCTCGGTGCGGGGCCGAACGATCCTCGTCGCCGCCGCCGATACCGGATCGGGTGTCGATCCATCGTCGGTGACTGTGATGTTCGACGGGCGCAAGGCGACGGCGCACGGCGCCAGTACGCGGATCGGGACCACCAGGGGCCGACACAAGCTCGTAGTGAGCGCCTCCGACTACCAGGAGGCGAAGAACATGGAGAACGTCCCGCCGATCCTCCCGAACACGGCGACGCTCCGTGTCACCGTGACCGTGCGCTAGCCGGCCTCTATTTGCGCTCGTGCGGGTCGATCGTCGGGAGGTTCGCGAGGTCGCGCTCGACGGAACGTGCGAAGTCGTCGGTCTCGGTCTCGACGACGCGCAGATGTGACTTCCGCCTCTTGCGGTCGCGGCGCGCGCTGTCGTCGAGCCCTGCACGCTTGCCGAGCCGCGACCACTCCGCCGCCACGACGAGCGCGACGGCCGCGACAAGGAGGACGACCCCGAAAAGGCTCACCTCGCAAGGATAGACCGCCCCCTGCCAGAACTGAGACTTGATGAGATTTGGGCTGCTGCTCGTGGGTGTGCTGGTGTCGTTCGCGGTCGGCTGTGGTTCGACGCCGACCGCCCAAGAGACGGTCAGCACGACGACCACGCACCCTCCTCCGTCGGCCAAGCCGATCGCCGTGACGGTGTTCAAGGTCGACAACGGACTGCTCCGTCCGAGCGTCGTGCGTGTCCCGGGCACGAGCGCGATCGCCGCGGCGGCGCTTGGAGCGCTGGGACTCGGCGCTTCGGTCTCGATCGCGGGCGGTACCGCCACGGTCGGGCTCGACGCCGCGACGCAGGACCAGGCTGCCGAAGTCGTCTACACGTTGACGCAGTACTCCACGGTCGAGCGCGTCGACGTCGGCGGCCGCACCGGGTTGACCCGCGACCACTTCCCGAGCTCCATCCCGCCGATCTTCGTCGAGTCACCCGCCGCCGGCGCCGAGGTCGGACCGACGTTCCACGTGTCGGGCACCGCGAGTGTCTTCGAGGCGACCCTCGTGATCCAGCTCGTGCGCGACGGAACGGTGATCGCCAAGCACCCCGTCACGGCGTCGGAAGGGGCGCCTGGACGCGGGACGTTCGACACGACGATGACGGCGACGCCGGGCGAGCTGACGGTCTCGGCGTTCTCAGCTTCGGCCGCCGACGGAACGCCGCAGCACCAGGTCGACGTGCCGGTGACGGTTACGCGCTGACCCGTTCAAGCGCGGAGCTGCTGGGCGAGCACCCAGAGCCCGGCCACCGTATAGCCGACCATCAGTGCGACAAGCGGCGCCTGTGCGGCCAGCGCGCGAGCCGGCGTCGACGCCCGGACGGCGAGCCGGTGCGCCGCGAAGACCGCGGCAATGTGACCCCAGACGATCAGCAGCACCTGAAGCCACCAGATCCCGCCCGCAGGGACAACGCCGGTGCGCAGCGGATACTCGCCCCACCCGAAAGGATTCCAGTCGCGGCCTAACGGGTCGACGATCACGCCGAGCGTCGCTTGCCCCGCAATCACGAGGTAGGAGAAGTAGTGCGCCGTGAAGTACACGGCGGCGATCGGGATCAGCGTCACCGCGAGGCGACGCGCCTGGCCGCGCGTCACCAGCATGTAGGCGACGACGAATAGCACGACGAGGGCCAGCATCGAGAGCGTCTGCAACACGTCGACGTGGTTCGCGAGGAACGACCAGCGCTGCCAGAACCACTCCTGGAACGTCGCGAACCGGTCCGTCGACGACCAGCCGTCGAAGACGACCGTCGCGAGGGCGGTGAGCACGAACGCGGCGCCACCGTTCGGCAGCCCGGGATCGGTGCGCAGTCCTGCGCCGTAGAGTCGTAGGCACGCGGAACGCTCCTCGCTCACCGCCCACTCCTCGGGGACGAACGGCCGTAGCTCCAGTGGAGAGAAGCGTGAGAACGTGCGCGACAGCACGCTGAAGAACTCGACGTTGCCGAGCCAGGTTTCCGCTCCGTAGAAGGCGCAACCGACGAGCGTTGCGACGATGTAGGCGACGAGGAACAACGCGAGTGTGCGCGGCTCCTTCGCCTGCGCCCAGACGAGCTCCAGCCACGACCACAGGAGCAGCAGCCCCACCGCCGGCCACTGGCCGAGACGTTCCGGGTACGGCAGGGGTTGGATGCCACGGCGCGCGAGCGCGCGGTCGAGTGCGCGCCCGCCGACGTTCAGGGGCGCGACGCGCTCGTAGACGTTGCCGACGAGCCAGGCCGCGATCCCGAGGCCAACCCAGAGGTCGACCCAGGTGAGGACGCCGACCGGGTTCTCGATGAACTCCTGCGATTGGGCGCTCGTGGCGAACAGCCCGCCGGCCAACCCGACGAGCACGAGCAGCGTTCCGAGCGCGATGAGCACCGGCCCGAACCGGCGCGCGTACCGGTAGAGGTCCGGCCCCAGGCGCTCGCGCACGCGCTCGTCACGAATCGCCAGCGCCGCTGCGGGGGCGGACAGGAGCACAGCCGCCCCGCCCGCGAGAACGTAGAGCCAGATCGGCAGCGGAAACCGGTAGGTGACCGGCGCCGCGTGAGCCAGGAGGCTCAACATCTGCCTGGACGCTAGCTACAATGCCCGCTGCTCCAATCCCCGGTAGCTCAATTGGCAGAGCGTTCGGCTGTTAACCGAAATGTTGCTGGTTCGAGTCCAGCCCGGGGAGCTCTTTCATGGCGGAATTGAATGCCATCGGGATCGTCGTGTCGGACCTGGGGCGGTCGATCGCCTTCTACCGGCTGCTTGGCCTTGAGGTCCCCGAGACACCCGGCGAGGGTCACGTCGAGACCACGCTCGCCAGCGGCACCCGGCTGATGTTCGATACCGAGGAGGTCGTCAGGAGCTTCCAGCCGGACTGGACACGGCAGCCAGGGAACCAACTCTCACTTGCGTTCGAGTGCAGCAGCCCTGCCGAGGTCGACGAGACCTACGCGCGCATGGTCGAGGCGGGGTTCCACGGCGAGCAGCAGCCGTGGGACGCCTTCTGGGGCCAGCGCTACGCGCAGCTCGCGGATCCCGACGGCGTTCCGGTCGACCTGTACGCCGCGCTCTAAGCGCTGCTCAGCGACGCGACGCGCTCGAGGAGCGTCTGCAGCGCTTCCTGCAGCTCCTTCGTGCGCGACGGGTCGGCATGTTGCAACTCGCGCCGCAGTTGCCGCTCGCGAAGCCGCCAGATGAGCTCCTCACCGGTCGCTTCGTCGATGCCCTCGGCAACCGCCCGAGCGTCGAGCTCGGCGAGCAGGCCGACAGCGTCCTCGTCGAGCGGCGCACCGTCGACGATGTGCGCGCGCAACATCCGATGCTGCGGGTCGTAGAAGTGCTCCGGCGTCAGCTCGTGCAAGAGCGGCCGCAGCTCTTCGTGCGCGAGCACCCCCGCGAGCGCGTTGCGCTCCAGCTTCGTGCTTGCGTCCAGCCCGCGCTGCGTGGCCGGTGCGGCCGCGCGTGCGGTCGACGCGCCGCGCAACTGCACCGTCATGCCGAGCTTGTCGTTCGCATAGCGCCACGCGTCCTGCCGTTCCGGTGAGTCCGGCGCCTCGTCGAGCAGGGCCTTCACCGTCCGGAACGCCACCTCCCGGTCATCCGCGCGCTCGATCTCGATGCGCACGCGATAGAGGACGTACGGCTCCGCGGTCGCGAGCCGCTTCTCGAAGCCGCTCGGGTCGTCGGCCGGGTCGACGCCCGGCTCGAGCGCCACGACCTTGACGTCGAAGCCGAGCTTCGCGGCCAGCTCCATCCCGCGCAGCGTCGCGGTCTCGCCGGCCGCGTCTCCGTCGAACGCGAGCCACAACCGCTTGGTCAGCCGCGAGAGCTCCTTGAGCTGCTGCTCGGTGAGTGCCGTTCCCATCGACGCGACGACGGGCTGGAACCCGGCCTGCCGCAGCGCGATCACATCCGTGTTCCCTTCGACGACGCAGGCCCTGTCCTCGCGCGCGATCGCGGCGCGCGCCTTGTCGAGGCCGTAGACGACCCAGCCCTTGTGGAAGAGCTCGGACTCCGGCGTGTTCACGTACTTCGCCTTCAGCGGATCGTCTTCGTGCAGCTTCCGTGCCTGGAATCCGAGGATGCGTCCCTGCCGGTCGGCGAGCGGGAACAGCAGGCGGCGCTGGAAGTAGTCGTCGCCGCGCTGACGTGCGAGACCGGCCGCACGCAGCTCCTCTTGCGAGAATCCCTTCGCACTCGCCTTGCGGGCGAGTGAGTTGCCGCCGAGCGCCAGGCCGAGCCGGAACTCGCGGCTGACCTCCTCGTTCAGCCCGCGGCCCTTCAGGTAGTCCCGGGCCATCCCACCCGCCTCGCTGTCCCAGAGCGTGCGCTCGTAGAAACTCGCCGCCTGGTCGAGCAGCGCGAGTAGGCGCGTCCGGCGCGTCCGGACGGCATCCTGCTCCGGCGAGGTCTCCTCGTATTCGATCGGGATCCGGAAGCGCTCGCCGAGCCATTCGATCGAGCCCGCGAAGTCCAGCCCTTCGGTCTCGCGCACGAAGGTGATCAGGTCGCCCTTCGCCCCGCAGCCGAAGCAGTAGTAGAGCTTGTCGACGGCGTTGACCGAGAACGACGGCGTGCGCTCGTCGTGGAACGGGCAGCGCCCCGTGTACCGGCCGCCGACCTTGCGCAGCTGGGTGCGCCCGCCGACGACCTCGACGAAGTCCGCTCCCGCCTTCACGGCCTCCACGGAGGTGTCCTTGATCCTGGCCATTAGGCGTGATCACCTCGATGCCGTTGCCACGCTTCTCGGTCGCGAGCACCAAGCGATGAAAGGACGCAGGTCTTTCCGATAGTGGTGCTATCGGTAAGACCGAGGACGCAGCAGCGCGCCGCGTGATCGCGGGCGAGAAGCCTGGAGGACGGGGTCGAGGGGGTCACAACCTCTCAGCGTACGACAGCGCGAAGCGGTCGGTCATCCCCGCGATGAACTCGACGATCGCATCTTGCGAGTCTCCTCTCGCAACGAGGTGCTCGTAGATGCGCTCGATCGTGGTGTGTGCCCGGTCGTGTTCTGGACGGGTGACGGGCGCCAGGTAGACCCGCTCGAACATGAACTCGCGCAGCGAGAGCATCGCGGCGCCGATCTCTTCGCTCTGGACGATGTCTCCGGCTGCCGCCGAGCTCTCGATCAGGTCGTGGACGAGCGTGTCGATCCGCCGGGCGCCGCGTGGACCGAGGATCGCGAGCTCGTCCCGAGGCAGGTCTCTCTCTTCGAGGATCCCGTAGCGGATCGCGTCGTCGATGTCGTGGTTGATATAGGCGACGCGGTCGACGATGCGCACGATCTTCCCCTCCTGCGTCTCGGGGTCGAGATCGCCCGTGTGCTTGAGGATCCCGTCGACGACCTCGTGCGTCAGGTTCAGCCTTCGCGCGATCCGTGCGGACTGCTCGTTGTGGCGGAAACCTTCGGCGAGGACGCGGTCGAGCGCCGCTTCGCCGGCGTGACCGAAGGGCGGGTGGCCCATGTCGTGACCCAGGCCGATCGCCTCCGTCAGATCCTCGTTCAGCGCGAGCGCGCGGGCGACGACGCGCGCGATCCCCGTCGTCTCGAGCGTGTGGGTCATGCGCGTCCGGTAATGGTCACCGGCCGGGTCGATGAAGACCTGCGTCTTTCCCTTCAGCCGGCGAAACGGCTTCGAGTGCAGGATCCGGTCGCGGTCGCGCTGGAACGGCGTGCGGACGAGGCATTCCTCCTCGTCGCGCTCCCGCCCACGCGTGTTGTACGAACGCACG
>JBKJQL010000202.1:0-2951 GCA_046594035.1 Gaiellaceae bacterium | reverse complement strand
CTCGTGCGTGATCGTCTGACCGTGCTTCGGCACCGTGAAGGGGTTCTTCCGCGCGTCGTCGACAGCCTTGGAGGTGGCGAGCGGCACTTCGCGCGCCTTGCCGTAGCCGACGCCGACGCGATCGACCTCGTCGCCGACAACGACGAGCGCGGTGAACGAGAACCGACGACCACCCTTGACGACCTTCGCAACGCGGTTGATCTCGACCACGCGCTCCTTGAGCTCTCTGGTCTCGTTGACGTCGGTGGCCATTAGAAGCTCAGTCCTCCTTCGCGCGCGCTTTCGGCGAGCGCCTTGACACGACCGTGGAACAGGTAACCACCACGGTCGAAGACGACGGTATCGACGCCGGACTTCTTTGCAGCCGCGGCGAGCCGCTTGCCGACTTCGGCAGCCTGCTCAGTCTTGTCGCCCTTGAACGAGGTGGGCAGTTCCTTCCACGACGCCGCGGCGAGCGTGCGGCCGGCATCGTCGTCAATGAGCTGCGCAAAGACGCCGCGGTTCGAGCGGAACACGTACAGGCGCGGACGCTCCGCGGTCCCGCGGACCTTCCCGCGCACGCGGCGATGGCGGCGCAGACGACTTTCGCGTGTCGTGATTTTCGCCATTATGCGCGCTTACCAACCTTCCGACGGACGAACTCGCCCTCGTAGCGGATGCCCTTGCCCTTGTACGGCTCGGGCGGGCGGACCTTGCGAATCTCTGCGGCCGTCTGACCGACGACCTGCTTGTCGATGCCGCGCACGACGACCTGCGTCGGGATCGGCACCTCGAACTCGATGCCCTGACGGGGCTTGATCTTGACCGAGTGGGAGTAGCCGACCTGCAACTCGAGGTCTGTGCCGGCCAGCGCCGCGCGGTACCCGACGCCCTGGATCTCCAGCTTCTTCTCGAAGCCGTTCGTGACGCCCTCGACCATGTTCGCGATCAGCGTGCGCGTCAGACCGTGCAGCGCACGATCCTCGCCGCGCTCGGTCGGGCGGGCGACGGTGATCGTCCCCTCCTCCTGCGCGATCTGCATCCGCTGCGGGACTTCCTGGCGCAGCTCGCCCTTCGGCCCGGACACGGTTACGCGGCCAGGGTCGAGCGAGACGATCACGCCTGCGGGAACTTCGATGGGACGTTTACCAATACGAGACATAGTCGGTTACCAGACGTAGCAGATGACTTCGCCGCCGATGCCTTCGATTTCGGCGGTGCGGCTGGTGATCACGCCGCGGGAGGTGGACATGATCGCGATGCCCATGCCGCCGAGCACACGCTGACGCCGGTCCTTACCGGCGTAGATGCGACGGCCCGGCTTGGACACGCGCTTGAGACCGCTGAGCACGCGCTCGCGGCCACGGCCGTACTTGAGCTCGACAACGAGGGTCGGATGCGTGCCGGCTTCCGAGACGTGGTAGTCGCGGATGTAGCCCTCCTCCTTGAGGATGCGCGCAATTTCGACCTTCAACTTCGAGTTCGGCATTTCCGCGCGATCGTGCAGCGCCTTGTTGGCGTTGCGGATGCGCGTGAGCATGTCGGCTACGGGATCGGTGAGCATCGTTCGTTCCTCCTACCAGGAGCTCTTGGTCATGCCCGGGATGACGCCCTCGTGGGCGAGCTCCCGCAGGCAGATACGACAGAGCCCGAACTTCTTGAACACGGCACGCGGACGGCCGCAACGGTTGCAGCGCGTGTAGTTGCGCACCTTGTACTTCGCGGGCCTGGCGGCCTTCACGACAAGCGACTTCTTCGCCACTATCTATTCCCTCCGTCCGCCGCGAACGGCATGCCGAGCGCTGTGAGCAGCGCGCGAGCCTGGTCGTCGTTGATCGCGGTCGTCGTGATCGCGACATCGAGGCCGCGGATCTGGTTGATGCTGTCGTAGTCGATCTCGGGAAAGATGATCTGCTCGCGAATGCCGAGGGAATAGTTGCCCCGGCCGTCGAACGAGTCGGGGTTGAGGCCGCGGAAGTCACGGATGCGCGGCAGCGCGATCGAGACCAGCCGATCGAGGAACTCCCACATCCGGTCGCCGCGCAGCGTCACCTTCACGCCGATGGGCATCCCTTCGCGGATCTTGAACTGGGCGATCGACTTCGTGGCGCGGCGCACCTGCGCGCGCTGCCCCGCGATGATCGTCAGTTCCTCGAGTGCCTGGTCGATCTGCTTTGCGTCGGTCTTGCCCTCACCGACGCCCATGTTGAGGGTGATCTTCGCGACCGTCGGCGACTGCATGATCGACGACAGCTCGAGCTGCTCCTGCAGCTGGCTGCGGAGCTCGTCGTGGTAGCGGTCTTTGAGGCGCGGGGTGTAGCTCTCGGTGGCGGCCATTACTTGTCGATCTCCTGGCCGCAGCCTTCGCGCTTGCACACACGGATCTTCACGTGCTCGCCCTTGATGTCCTTGAAGACGTAGCCGACGCGCGTCGGCAGTTTGCATGTCGGACAGACGAGCATCACGTTCGACACCGACACCGCCATCGGGCGGTCGATGATCCCGCCCGGTGCGATCTGGGTGCCGCCCATGCGGTTGGCGTCGCGGATCGGGCGCGGCTTCTGGTGCTTCTTCATCATGTTGAGGTTCTCGACGATCACCTTGCCGTCACGCGGGCGTGCCTCAACGACCCGTCCCTGCTTTCCGCGGTCCTTGCCGGAAATCATGTGAACGGTGTCGCCCTTCTTGATTTTCAGTGTCGTTGCCATGTCTTAGAGCACCTCTGGAGCCAAGCTCACGATCTTCATGAAGTTTTTCTCGCGCAACTCGCGGGCGACCGGCCCGAAGATGCGCGTCCCGCGTGGATTGCGGGCTGCATCGATGATCACTGCCGCGTTCTCGTCGAACGAGATCAGTGTTCCGTCGTCGCGGCCGTAAGGCTTTTTCGTCCGCACGACGACGGCCTTCACCACTTCGCCCTTCTTGACCGTGCCTTGCGGGGCAGCGGCCTTGACGGTCGCGGTGATGATGTC
>JBKJQL010000053.1:0-13367 GCA_046594035.1 Gaiellaceae bacterium | reverse complement strand
TCTTTTTCTTCCCGGTCCCCACCGTCGGGTCGCCAGGTCCCACCGCCCCACTCGTACAATGCACCGCGTTGGCCGCAACCGACTCCCCCAAAACGGGTACCTCTAATTGGAAGAAATCGCTCTATGAGCGGGCTCCCGAGCGGTCGGGCGAGCTGTTTTCGACGATGTCGGGGGTCGAGAACGACCCGTTGTATACGCCGGCGGAGTCGGCGGTCGATTACGAACGCGACCTTGGTTACCCGGGCGAATATCCCTTCACGCGGGGGGTGTACCCCTCCATGTACCGGGGGCGTCTCTGGACGATGAGGCAGTTCGCGGGGTTCGGAACGGCGGCTGAGACGAACGAGCGGTTCCGGTATTTGCTCGATCACGGCCAGACGGGTTTGTCGACGGCGTTCGATATGCCGACGCTGATGGGCTACGACTCGGACCATGCCCGGTCGGAGGGCGAGGTCGGCCGAGAGGGGGTGGCGATCGATTCGCTCGAGGACATGGAGACGTTGTTCTCGGGGATCCCTTTGGGTGAGGTCTCGACGTCGATGACGATCAACTCACCGGCGGCGATTTTGCTCGCGTTCTACGCGTGTGTCGGTGAGGAGCAGGGTGTCTCGCGGGACAAGTTGCGGGGGACGATCCAGACGGACATTTTGAAGGAGTACATCGCGCAGAAGGAGTACATCTTTCCGCCGGAGCCCTCGATGCGGCTCGTGACAGACATGGTCGAGTTCTGCACGGCGGAGATGCCGCTGTGGCATCCGATCTCGATCAGCGGCTACCACATTCGTGAGGCGGGATCGACCGCGGCGCAGGAGCTTGCCTTCACGCTGGCGGACGGCTTCACGTATGTCGAATGGGCGATCGAGCGCGGGCTCGATGTCGACGAGTTCGCGCCTCGGTTGTCATTTTTCTTCAACGCGCACCTCGATTTCTTCGAAGAGATTGCGAAGTACCGCGCGGCACGCCGGATCTGGGCGAACGTGATGCGCGAGAAGTATGGGGCGAAGGATCCGAAGTCGTGGTTGATGCGCTTCCACACGCAGACGGCCGGTGTGTCGCTGACGGCGCAGCAACCGGAGGTGAACATCGTGCGCACAGCGATCGAGGCGCTGGCGGGTGTGCTCGGCGGCACCCAGTCGTTGCACACGAACTCCTACGACGAGGCATTGGCGCTGCCCACGGAGGATGCGGTGCGGCTCGCGCTGCGCACCCAGCAGGTGATCGCACACGAGACCGGGGTCGTGAACACGATCGACCCGCTCGGCGGCTCCTACTACCTCGAGCAATTGACGGACGAGCTGGAGCGGCAGGCCTACGATTACTTCGACCGGATCGAGGCGCTCGGCGGGGTGGTCGCCGCGATCAAGGAGAACTTCTTCCAGGCCGAGATCGCCGACGCCGCCTTCCGCTACCAGCGCGAGGTCGAACAGGAACAGCGCATCGTCGTCGGCGTCAACCGGTACAAGCTTGAAGCTGAACCTGAGGTTGAGCTTCACCGTGTCGACCCGAAGCTCGAGCAAGAGCAGATCGCCCGTGTGCAGGGACTTCGCGCCCGTCGCGACACGGCCGCGGTCGAGAGCGTGCTCGCACGGCTCAAAGAGGACGCCGCCCACGAGGCCCGCAACCTGATGCCACCGATCGTCGAGGCCTCCCGCGCCTACGCCACCATGGGCGAGATGTGCGACGCCTTCCGCGAGGTCTGGGGCGTCTGGCGCGAGACTCCCGTCTTTTAGCGCGTTAACGCACGCTCAACGTCCCCCACTAACGACCGCGCCGGGAAGCCGTCTACTCTGGAACGAGCATGAGCGCCGACGCCAAATCCGTTTTCCAGGCCGAGATCCAGCGCAGGCCGGGCTGGCAGAAGGCCCTGCCGTGGATCGTCGCGGTCGTCCTCGTGGGCAGCGCGATCGCCGCGGGGATCATCTGGTCGAACACCGGGAAGAGCAGCGCGACCCCGTTGACGAACGAGCCGGCCACGGACGTCTCCAAGGTGCCGGCAACGGTGAAGCTGACGCCCGGCGCGACGAAGGCCGCACGCCGCTTCATCGAGACCGCGGTCGCGCGGAAGAACCTGCGCGAGGCTTACACCCTCGTCACCCAGCAGATCAAGCAGGGTCAGACGCTCAAGTCCTGGAACACCGGCAACATCGCCGTGGTCCCCTACCCCGTCGATCAGGTCAAGTACGCACCGATGAAGATCGACTTCTCGTACCCGAGGGAAGCGCAGATCCAGGTCGCGCTGCTGCCGAAGCCGGGCGCCAAGGTGAAGTCGCAGCTCTTCATCATGGATCTCGTCAAGGTGCATGGGAAGTGGCTGGTCAACTCGTGGGTTCCGCGGTCCTCGCCGATGGTGCCGAACGGTTCCGCCAACAACGGCGCCGGCAACTAGAGGGCCGAAAGCGGTTGAAGAGACGGCTCGCGTCGCCTCGGTTCCGCCGCCGGTTGGTCTGGGTCGGCGGGGCGATCTCTGCCGCCGCGATGCTTGTCTACATCGGCATCAACTTCTCGAACACCGGACGCTCGAACGCGACGCCGCTCGACAGGACGAAGAAGGCGTGGGTCTACAAGGCGCCGGCGCACATGCGCCTCTCGAAGCGGGACCGCCTCCAGTTGTTCGATACGTCGAGTCGCTTCGTCCGCACCGCGGTCGCGCGCAAGCGGCTCGACTCCGCGTGGAAGATGCTCGGCCCGGAGATGAAGGCGGGGCAGACGCGCAAGTCGTGGGACTCCGGCTTCAACAACGTCGTGCCGTTCAGGGCCGACGGCATCGAGGCGTGGGACATCCTGTACGCGTACGAGGGAGACGTCGCGCTCGACCTTTCGCTCGTCTCCGGACGCAGAAACTCCGCCAACTGGGCGGGGAAGACGTTCACCCTGGAGCTCAAGCGCGATGCCAGGTCGCACCGGTGGCTCGTCGCGTCGTGGGTGCCGAAGGGCGTCGGCGGCGGCGGCACGCTGAGCCCAAACCGCCGTAGCGGCCCTCCGCCGCCTGCCGTGACGGCACACCTCTCCTCGCGCTACCTCTTCGTCCCCGGCATGTTCCTCGCCGGGCTGCTGATCATCCTCGGAGCGGCAGGATTGCGCAGCGTGATCCACAGCCGGCGCGCGTCGCGCCGCTACGCCGAAGCCCTCGGCTACAAATCCAGTTCGAACCCGTCGTAGACCTGCTCATAGCCGTTCTCGAGCGGGCGCTCCGCGGGACGATGGGTGAGCAGCAAGCGCTTCGCGCCTGATTCGCTGAACGCCGCGCCTGCCTCTTCCGCTGCAAGATGCCCGCGCGTGCCTCCTTCGGGGTTCGGAGAGAGCAACGTCGCCTCGCAGACGAAGACGTCGGCGTCGCGTGCGAGCTCCGTGAGCGCGTCGCTCGGCCCGCTGTCGCCGGAATACGCAAGCGTGTTGCCGTTGTCCGAGACGCGGAAGCCGAACGCGAGCATCTGGTAGTGCAAGACGCGTCGCGGTGTGACGCGTGACCCCGCCGCTACGAAGTCCTCGCCGTCCGCGTACTCGTTCACGTCGAACGCGGTCTCGAACATGTCGGCGCGGCCGAGCTCCTCTCCGAGCTTCGAGAGCACCTTCCGGCCCCCGGGCGGCACCCACAGCTGCGGCGCCGGAAAATCGCTCGCGGGCCCGAATTGCAGGCCCCAGACCCACGGCACGATGTCGCCCCAGTGGTCGAGGTGGAAGTGCGTGATCGCGATCGCGTCGATCTGCGGCCAGCCCTCTTGTGCGCGAAGGCGCGGCAGCACGCCCGGGCCGCAGTCGAGGAGGAGCCGGCCGCTTCCGCCTTCGACGAGGTAGCCGGACTGGGCACCCCCGGGGTTCGGCCAAGCAGGGGAGCAGCCCACGACGGTCAGCTTCACGTTCCTATACTGCCGAACCGTGGCAGGAAAGATCAGAGTGGTTGTCGCGAAGCCCGGCCTCGACGGGCACGACCGCGGCGCGAAGATCATCGCGCGTGCGTTGCGCGACGCGGGAATGGAGGTCATCTACACCGGCCTGCACCAGACGCCCGAGCAGATCGTCGAGACCGTGATCCAGGAAGACGCCGACGCGGTCGGCATCTCGATCCTCTCCGGAGCCCACATGACGCTCGTTCCGCGGATCCTCTCGCTGCTGCGCGATCAGGGCGCAGAAGACGTGCTCGTCGTCGTCGGCGGCACGATCCCGACCGCCGACGTGCGCGCGCTCAAGGAGCAGGGCGTCGCCGAGGTGTTCACGCCTGGCGCGCCGACCGGTGACATCGTCGCGTTTTTGCAGTCCCGCGTCGTCACGGCGTAGGGCTCGGTTCAGGGCTCGAGCGTCGCCAATTCGATCGTGCCCGCCTCGGGCGCGTCGACCGTGTATCCCCAGCGGGCGCCGAGCTCGCGCAGGTCGTCGACCGTCCACCCGACGACGCTCATCCACGGGCGGTTCAACTCGAGCACGATGCGCGGACGCGTGCGTCGGAGGAACTGCTCGCCGCCACGCAGCACATCCAGTTCGCCGCCCTCGACGTCGATCTTCACGAACGTGCAGTGACCGAGCTCGTCGAGCTCGTCGAGTTGGTCGAGGGTGCGCACCTCGACGTCGATCCCCTCCGCGGCGCGACCCGCGTTCCCGCCGAGCGTTCCCGCCTCGGGCGCTAGTCGGAGCGTTCCCGGTGCCGCGCCCAGGGCGAAGGGCAGGATCGTGACGACATCCTGGAGCCCGTTCGCGGCGAGGCTTCTCCGCAACCGTTCGACGTTCACCTGAAGCGGCTCGAAGGCGATCACTCGCGCGCCGCTGCGGCGCGCGGCGAGCGCGAGTGGAATTGTGAAGAGCCCGACGTTCGCGCCGACGTCGACCGCGATCGCACCGTCGGTCAGGGTGTCGGCGCCCAGGAGCACGTACTCGTCGTCGTACGCTCCTGTCCAGTACGGGTAGCGCTCTGGCTGTACGCGCAAGTCGAGTTCGATCTGCCAGCCGCCGCGCATCGTCACCCAGACCGGGCCGTCTGATCCCGGGAGCAGCCGGTGCAGTACGAGGCCGATGCGCCCTTTCCCGCGGAACGGCGGCAGTCGCCGCAGGAGTGTGGCCGCGACGTCGCGCGACGTCAAAGAACGCGGTCGACCGTGAGCGCGCCCGGCGCGCCGGTGATCGTCGCCACGGTGCTGAGGGCGGGCAGCGTCCACACGACGACCTTCTGGCCGGGCGTCACCGCCGGTGCGGTCGCGGTCAACGTGACGAGGCGGCTGAGCTTCGCTTGCTTCAGGTGCGAAGGCCAGGAACTGAGAGACGAGACGTTGAGCGTCAGGTCGAGCGGCGTTGCGGCGACGACCGTGCCCGTCAACTTGAGCGTGAATGCCGACCCCGCGGCCGGCGCGGGCAGGAGCAACTGCGTCGCCTTCTTCAAGTACGGGAAAGGCGAGACCGCACTGGCGCCTTTCGGGTGCACTTCGAAATGCAGGTGCGATGCAATGCCGTTGGCGTCGCCCGAGTCACCGAGGTAGCCGATGAGCTGCCCGGCGGCGACGTGCTGTTTGTCGACGAGGCCCGGTGCGTACGAGACACCGGCGACGCACTTGCCGCGGTTGTCGTTGCCCGTCGTCAGGTCGTTGTTCAGGTGGATGTACTCGTACATCGTTCCGCTCACGCCCTTCAGGTAGAGCATGCAGCCGGCACTCGCCGAGGTCGTCCAGAACTCCACGGTGCCTTCCTCTACAGCGACGACGGGCGCGCGCTTCGCGCCCATCAGGTCGTTTCCCTGGTGCCCGCCGCCAGGACGTGCCTGGCCGAAGTCATTCGTGTAGGTGACGGGCCCGACAACGGGGAAGAGGAGGGGCGGAACGCCACTCTTTGCGGCTGATGTGCCGGCGCACGCCAGGGCGAGCGCGACGACGAGGACGGGGAGCAGGCGCCGCATCTCCTTCACCGTAGCCGCCTGTTCCGCCGATGCCAAACCACGTGCGGCGGATAGAGTCTCGGCCGCATGAAGATCGCCGTTTGCGTCAAAGCAGTGCCCGATGCGGCCGCCGGCCGTCGGATCGATCCGTCCACCAAGCGGTTGAACCGCTCGGTCGAGCTCGCGATCTCCGATTTCGACACGTACGCGGTCGAGGAGGCGCTGAAGCTGAAGGAAGCCGCAGGAGAAGGGGAGGTCGTGGTCGTCTCGATGGGCCCTGAGCGCGCGATGGACGCGCTGCGCAAGGCGCTCGCGATGGGCGCTGACCGCGCGGTTCTCATCTCTGATTCTTCACTGGAAGGCGCGGATCTCCTGGGAACGGCCCGCGCGCTCGCGGGCGCTCTCGAGCGGGAGGGCCCCGATCTGGTGCTGTTCGGCCAGCAGTCCGCGGACGGCGGCGGGGCGATGCTGTGGTCGGCGGTCGCGGAGAAGATGCGCCGGCCGGTGATCTCGCAGGTCAGCGAATTGACCACGGAAGGCGGGTCGGTGACCGGTAAGCGGCAGACCGAGTTCGGGTACGACTCGATCCGCGCGCCGCTCCCGGCGATCGTCGCGGTCTCGGACGCGATCAACACGCCGCGTTACCCGTCGCTGAAGGGGATCATGGGCGCGAAGAAGAAGCCGCAGGAGACGGTCGCTGCGAGCGACGTCGGTGGAGCCGCCGAGGCCGGGACGACGGTGCTCGAGCTGAGCCCGCCGCCTGCGCGTGGCGAGGCGCGCAAGATCGAGGACGACGGCACCGCCGCCGAGAAGATCGTCGAGTTCCTCGTCGAGAAGAGGCTCATCTGATGGCGAAGACGCTCGTCTTCCTGGAGCATCACGACGGCGCGATCCAGAAGGGCGCGCTCGGCGTGCTCTCGAAGGCTGCGCAGGTCGGCGACGTGGACGGTGTCGTGATCGGCTCCGGCGTGCGCGGGGTTGCGGAGAGCGTCGCGACGACGGTCTGGGTGGCGGACGACGAACGGCTTGCGGCGCCGTTGCCGCAGCCGCGCGTCGACGTGCTCGCGAAACTCGTGCGCGACGAGGGCTACGACACGGTGCTGTTCGCACAGTCGGTGCTCGCGTCCGACGTCGCCGCCGGCCTCGCCGCGCGGCTCGACGCGGGGCTGAACTGGGGCCTCACCGACTTCGACGGCGAACAGGGCAAGGCGCCGCAGTTGCAGGACACCGTGATCGTCGACGTGGGTTGGGCGAGCGCGGTGCGACTCGGCATCTTCCGCGCCGGCGCGCTCGACGCGACCGCCCTCGACGGCACGAACGAGGTGAAGGATGCAGCGGTCGAGCTGGAGGACTTCTCGACGCAGGCCGAGATGCTCGAGCAGGCGCACGCGGAGGAGCAAGGGCCGTCGATCGAGGACGCGGACGTGATCGTCGCCGGCGGGCGCGGCCTCGGCGATCCGGAGAAGTTCGCGCTGGCGGAGGAGCTCGCGAAGGCACTGGGCGGCGCGGTCGCCGCGACGCGCGCCGTCGTCGACGCGGGCTGGTACCCGTACTCGGCGCAGGTGGGTCAGACCGGCAAGACGGTGTCGCCGAAGCTGTACGTCGCGCTCGGCATCTCCGGCGCGATTCAGCACAAGGTCGGCATGCAGGGCTCGAACGTGATCGTCGCCATCAACAAGGACGCGAACGCGCCGATCTTCGAGTTCTCGGACCTCGGTGTCGTCGGCGACCTGCACGAGATCGTGCCGAAGCTCAGCGAGCTCGTCCGCGCGCGCAAGTCGTGAGCGGCGTTCGCCCGATCGACTACCCGGCGCCGTGGTCGCCGTCGGAGGCGATCGCGCCGCCGACCGATCCGGTTGACGAGCGCATCGAAGTTGGGTTCCTGATCGTCGGCGCAGGCCCCGCAGGACTTGCCGCGGCGATCCGGCTCGGGCAGCTCATGGAGGAGCATCCGGAGACGGCCGAGCGGCTCGGCGACGTGCCGGTCGCGGTGCTCGAGAAGGGCAAGGCGCCCGGTTCGCACCTGCTGTCGGGCGCGGTCGTCAATCCCCGCGGGCTGCAACGGCTCTTCAAGGGCCGCAAGCGGATCGACGAGCTCCCGTTCTACGGCGAGGTGCACGGCGAGTCAGTGCTTTTCCTGACGAAGAAGCACGCGTTGCGCATCCCGACGCCGCCGACGATGGTCAACCACCGCAACCAGATCGCGTCGCTCTCGCAACTCGGCCGGTTCCTCGCGGAGGAGGCGGAGGAACTCGGCGTGACGATCCTGCCGGAGACGGACGCGCAGCAGCTGCTCGTCGACGGCGGCCGTGTGGTCGGCGTGCGCACCGGTGACAAGGGGCGCGGGCGCAATGGCGAGGAGCTGCCGAACTTCGAGCCGGGCTCGGACATCGCCGCGCGCGTGACGATTCTCTCCGAGGGAACTCAGGGTCATCTCACGGGCGCAGCTCTCGATCGCTTCGGCCTGCGCAGTGAGAGCCCGCAGGTCTGGGCGCTCGGGGTGAAGGAGATCTGGAAGGTCGCGAAGCCGCTGAAGCAGGTCGTGCACACGATGGGCTGGCCTCTGCGCCCGGGGCGCAAGTACCGCGAGTTCGGCGGCTCGTTCATCTATCCGATGGGCGACGACATGGTCACGATCGGGATGGTCGTCGGCCTCGACTATCGCGACGCGGAACTGTCGGTGCACGACGTGCTGCAGGAGCTGAAGACGCATCCGCGCGTGCGGAAGATCCTCGAGGGCGGCGAGCGGGTGCAGTGGGGCGCGAAGACGATCCCGGAGGGCGGTTTCGTCGCGTTGCCGAAGCGCTTCCACGCGCCGGGGCTGCTGCTCACCGGTGACGGCGTCGGCTTTGTCAACGTCCCGGCGCTGAAGGGCATTCACTACGCGATCGAGTCGGGCCGGCTCGCAGCGGAGGCCGCGTGGCGCACGCTCGAGCGCGGCACGTCCTCGCGTGAAGCGCTCGCAACCTACGACGACGCGATCCGCAAGTCGTTCATCTGGAACGACCTGCGCGAGGTGCGCAACATGCGACAGGTCTTCGGTCGCGGCTTCTATGTCGGCGGCGCGCTCGCCGGAGCCGCGACGGCGACGAAAGGCAGGTTCCCGCGTGGCGACCTGGAGACGGAGCCCGATGCGGTGCAGCCGTTGTTCGCGACCGACCGCGCGAAGTCGTATCCCGCGCCGGACGGGAAGCTGACGTTCGACAAGCTGTCGAGCGTCTTCGCCTCGGGCAACCGCACGCGCGACGACCAGCCGAACCACATCCGCATCCAGACGAAGGTGCCGCGCGACCTGGCGGTCGCGTGGGAGCACATGTGCCCGGCGCAGGTCTACGAGGTGGGCGACGTCGACGGCAAGGACGCCGACGGCAACGAGACGGTCGAGGTGAAACTGGCCCCCTCGAACTGCGTCCAGTGCGGAGCCATCACCGCCAAAGGCGGCCGCCTAACGCCCCCCGAAGGCGGCAGCGGCCCCGAGTACACACTCACGTAGCACCAGCGTTTGCGTTAGTTCACGGCGGGTGCCACCGGTCGTGGCCGCGGGGGACAGGGCGGGAGCAGGACGCGCGGAACTCGGCGACCGCGATCTCGGATGTTCGACCGTAGAACTCGAGCAGTTCGTCCCTCGCAAGCTTCATTTGCGAGAACGCTAGGCCAATCGTCGCTGCGTAGCTCGTCCACCTGTACGACTCGAGCGGACGCTTGCCGCCGTCCATCACGGGATTCCGCACGACGTACCGCACAGCGTTGAAGAGTGAGCCCTCGCTGCGGAGCCGGCGGTTCCAGAATCGTTTGCCGAAGAGGTGGTTGACGCGCCCGTGCCACACGTTGAAGTGAATCGCGTACGCGGTGTTCAACTCGCACATGCCTTTCGAAAGACCTTTGTCGCCCACGCGAATGATCAGGTGGTAGTGGTTGCGCATCAGGCAGTAGGCAACGATCGTCCAGCCGTACTTCTCCGCGACGCGATCGGCGGTCGCGCAGAAGAACAACCGGTCCCGGGTGTCTTCGTAGATGACGCGCTTGTTGTTCCCCCGTGTGACCACGTGGTGATATCCAGGAGACTCGTCGCGCGGCTTGTACGCCATGAGACGACGCTACGTCGCAAGGTGTCACGTGTCTGTGCACGTCACTAAGTCGGTGCATTCACGTGACGCTTCAATCACGGTGGCAGCCGCCAGACGTGGCTCGATTCGACAACTTCGACCGGTGCGGCTGCGGGGAGGGCCGTCGCCGGCCCTCCCCGATCAGTCCGCAGCGGCGCGTTACGCCTTGATCAGTGGCTTGACCGCTTTCAGCACAGCGGCCTTCGCGATCGAGGCGTCGAAGGCAGCCGGAGCCGGCGTCACCTTGTTCAGCAGCCTGATCGCCGCTGCGTGACGGGCTTCGATCTGCACGATCGAGCCGGCCGCGGCGAGCACAGCCTTCGACTGGATCGCCGGGGCGGCACCGTTGTAGGCGCCGACACCCGTGTCTTCGAGCGTCTGGGCGAGCTTCAGGAAGCTCGCTTCGTCGGTCATCGGGAACGTGAACGTCGGCGATTTCACCGGCGTCCCGCCGAGCTTCTTGATCGTTCCCGCAAGAGCCGTCACGTGCTGTGACTCCTGGTCGCCGAACTCCTTCGCCATCGCCATCACGTCGCTGCTCAGGTTCAACGTGAGCGCCTTCTTGTAGAAGTCCGCTTCGAGATACTCGAGCGTCAGTGCGAAGTTCAGAATCGCAACGTCCCCGCCTTCGGCGGCGAACGCTTGGCGAACGAAGGGGCTGATCGCGGTGGCGCCGTAGATCGAACCGACGGCGATCGTGCTCTTCAGGAGGAAGCTCTCGCGGCTGATGCCGTGAACCTCGACCCCGCCGAGCGCCGCCTGCGCATTGATGTCTTCCATGGTGGGATTCCTTTCGTGGGTCACGCGACGATGAAGGGCTTGACCTTCGGGAGGACCTGCGCCATCGAGAGCGGCGCGGCGAAGCCGCCGTCCGGAGTCGGGCTCTTCCCGAGCAGCGTGTTCAGGGCGGCTGCATGACGTGCCTCGACCGAGTGGATCGAGATCGCAGCGGCCAGGATTTCCTTCGACTTGATGTTCCCGGCCTGCCCGAGATATGCGGCCGCGCCGAGGTTCTCGACGGTCGCCGCGAGGGCGAGAACGCTTGCTGCATCCTTGAGCGCGAACGTCGTCTTCGGTTTCGCGGCCGGGGTTCCGAGCTTCGCGGCCGTGCCCTTGAGCGCTGCGACGTGGGCGTGCTCGTGGCTCTGGATCGACTTGATCATCGCCAGTTGCGCGCCCTTGAACAGCCCGCTCGCGACGACCTTGTCGTAGAAGTCCGCTTCGAGGTATTCGAGCGTCAGCGCGTAGTTGACGATCTTCAGATCGCCCTCATTCGCCATCGCCGTTCCGCCCGAGGTCGTGGTCATGGCCTCGGTGGTCGTGGACGAGGAGCTCTTGCTCCCGCCACAGGCCGACAGGAACAGCGCGAACGCGCTCGCGCCGGCGACCCCGCCACCCATCTTCTTCAGGAACGCGGCCCGCGACGCCGGATCCGCCGCCAGTTCGGCGAGTGCTCCGTCGTTCTGGGGATTGTCGTTCGCCATAGTCTCAACTCCTCCAATTGCGTTTGGGTCAAGATGGGTTCGAACGCACCGCGAAACCGGTTCGGATAGAAGTTGCGCGCGTTGATCACTTCGGTCGACAATCCGCGCGTCAAGGATGTGCTCCGGTTGCGGAAGTCGCGCGAGCGGCGGCAGGCCGGGCTCTTCATCGCCGAGGGACCGCGCGAGGTCGAACGCGCCCGCGCGGCCGGGCTCACGGTGCACGTCACCTACTTCGCGCCGGAACTGCTCGCATGGGACGAAGGGGAAGAGGTGAGCGCGCGCGTGCTCGCCAAGATGTCCTACCGCGCGGAGCCCGAGGGTGTGCTCGCAGTGGTCGAGATTCCACAGCGCGCGATCCCACAAGACGCGACGCTCATCCTCGTCGCGGTCGGCATCGAGAAGCCCGGCAACCTCGGTGCGATGGCTCGCACAGCGGACGCCGCGGGTGCCGACGCGCTGCTCGTCGGCGACGCGAACGCCGACCCGTGGAACCCGAACGCGATCCGCGCTTCGACCGGCGCCGTGTTCACGCTCCCGATCGCAGACGTCACACTCGACGACGTGCGCGCACTCACGCTCCAGAAGATCGCCGCCGTCGTCGACGCGTCCAACCGGTACACCGACGCCGACCTGACCCGACCGACCGCGTTCATCGTCGGCGCCGAGGACGACGGACTGAGCGACGAGTGGAGGAACGCGGCCGACGAGCTCGTAGCGATCCCGATGCGCGCCCAGGCCTCCGACAGCCTGAACGCGGCGACGAGCGCCGGCGTGCTCCTCTTCGAGGCGGTGCGACAGCGTGGCTGATGCTCCGAATCGTGACGACGTCGAGCGCGCACGCGTCACCCTCGGCACACGCCTCACCCGCACCCCGATGCAGAGCAGCGGCACGATCGGCGCTCGCCTCAAGTGCGAGCTGTTCCAGCGCACCGGATCGTTCAAGCCGCGCGGCGCCCTGAACAAGATCGCGAACCTCACAGCGGAGGAGCGCACGAACGGCGTGATCACGATCTCCGCCGGCAACCACGCGCAGGGTGTTGCCTGGGCTGCGCGCGAAGAGAACGTCGACGCGCTGATCGTGATGTGGCAGGGCGCATCCGAGCTGAAGATGGAGGCGACGCGCGGCTACGGAGCGACGCTCGACCTCGAGTCCGCGAACCCGATCGAGGCGTTCGAGCGGCTCGCCGTGCTCCAAGAACAGACCGGCCGCAGCTTCGTCGACCCGCACAGCGATCCCCTCGTGATCGCCGGGCACGGAACAGCCGGGCTCGAGATCGAAGAGGACGCAGCCGACTTCGACGCACTCGTCGTCGGCGTCGGCGGGGGCGGCCTGGTCTCCGGGCTCGTCGCGGCGCTCCCCGGCAGGCGGGTGATCGCTGTCGAGCCCGAGCTCGCACCCTCGCTGCATGCCGGGATCGCCGCCGGCGCGCGCGTCGCAGCGGAGGCGAAGTCGATCGCCGATGGCTGCAACTCGCCTTTCGCCGGCGCGCTCGCGATCGAGATGACGAAGAACCTGGAGCTCGTCCTCGTCACCGAAGAGGAGATCGAGCACGCGTTCCGTGTCCTCTACCAGCGCGCGAAGCTCGCGGTCGAACCGGCAGGAGCGGTGGCGACCGCAGCCTGGCTCGCCGGGAAGATCCAAGCCGAAAACCCGGTGCTGATGGTCTCGGGGGGCAACGTCGCCACGCAGACCGCCGCTGCTATCCTGGCCCGGCGATGAAGGCCGAAATTCACCCCGAGTACGTCCTGTCGACCGTGCACTGCGGCTGCGGGAACACGTTCACGACGCGTTCCACCAAGGCAGAGCTCCACGTCGAGGTGTGCTCCGCGTGCCACCCGTTCTACACCGGCAAGCAGAAGCTTGTCGACACCGGCGGACGCGTCGAGCGCTTCCAGAAGCGGCTCGAAAAGGCCGAGCGC
>JBKJQL010000280.1:0-5061 GCA_046594035.1 Gaiellaceae bacterium | reverse complement strand
CCGAGCGTCCAGCTGCCTACGGTGGCCACGCCGCTGCCGTTTGTGGTTGCGCTACCGCCGGTGAGCGAGCCGCCGCCCGAGCCGATCGCGAAGGTGACGGAGACGCCGGAGACCGGGTTGCCGAACTGGTCGGTGACCTTGGCGGAAGGCGCGATGGCGACGTTCGTGTTCACGGTCGCGGACTGGTTGTCACCGCTGTCGATCGCCAGGCCCGCGGGCGCGTCGACCGTGCCCGTGCCGTCGAAGGTGACCGTCGTGAGCCCTGCCGAGGCTGCGGTGAGCGTGTTTGCGCCGACTCCGGTGCCGAGCTTCCAGCTGCCGACGGTGGCGATGCCGCTCGCGTTGGTGGTGGCGCTGCCGCCGGTGAGGGAGCCGCCGCCGGAAGCGACGGCGAAGGTGACGGAGACGCCGGAGACCGGGTTGCCGAACTGGTCGGTGACCTTGGCGGAAGGCGCAGTGGCGACGTTCGTGTTCACGGTTGCGGACTGGTTGTTGCCGCCGTTGACCGCGAGCCCGACCGGCGCGTCGACGGTGCCGGCGCCGTTGAAGGTGACGGTGGTGAGGCCGCTCGAGGCGGCGGTGAGGGTGTTGTTGCCGACCGCGGTGCCGAGCTTCCACGAGCCGACCGTCGCGATGCCGCTGGCGTTCGTGGTCGCGCTCGTGCCCGTCGCCGAGCCGCCCCCGGAGGCGACGGCGAACGTGACCGAGACGCCGGAGACCGGGTTGCCGAACTGGTCGGTGACGAGCACCGACGGTGCGGTCGCGACGTTCGTGTTCACGGTTGCCGACTGTCCGTCGCCGAGGTTGATCCCGAGCGACGTGGGACCGTCGCTCGTGGCGGTCGCGGTGAAGGTGACCGGGGAGCCGGTGAGGCTGCCAGAGGTGGCGGTCAGCGTGTTGGCGCCTGCAACGGTGCCGAGCTTCCAGCTGCCGACCGTGGCGACGCCGCTCGCGTCCGTGCTCTGCGAGAGCCCGGTGGCCGACCCTCCACCCGAGGCGACGGCGAAGGCGACGTTGACGCCCGAGACGGCATTGCCGAACTGGTCGGTGACCTTGACCGACGGCGCGGTGGCGACGTTGTTGTTCACGGCGGCCGACTGGCTGTTGCCGCCGTTCACGGCGATCGTCGCTGCGCTGTCGGCGGTGCCGGTGGCGTTGAACGTCACCGGCGAGCCGGTGAGACCTGTCGAGTTGGCGGTCAGCGTGTTGGCGCCCGCGACGGTGCCGAGCTTCCAACTGCCGACGGCTGCAATGCCGCTCGCGTTCGTGGTCGCGCTGCCGCCGGTGAGCGATCCGCCGCCGCCGCCGACCGTGAAAGTGATCGAGGTGCCGGCGACCGGGTTGGCGAACGTGTCCGTCACGCGCACCGACGGCGCGGTCGAGACGTTCGTGTTCACCGTGGCGGACTGGCCGTCACCGGAGACGGCGGCGAGGACGGTGGCCGCGCCTGCGATACCGGTGGCGGTGAGCGTGACCGGGGAGCCGATGAGGCTGCCGGAAGTGGCGGTGAGCGTGTTGGCGCCGGCCGTCTGACCGAGCTTCCAGGAGCCCACCGTGGCGACGCCGCTCGCGTTCGTTGCCTGCGAGAGGCCAGTCGCCGAGCCGCCGCCCGAAGCGACCGCGAAGGTGACCGAGACGCCCGGGACGCCGTTGCCGAACTGGTCGGTCGCCTTGACCGACGGCGTAGTGGAGACGTTGGTGTCGACCGTTGCGGACTGGTTGTTGCCCGCGTTCACGGCGAGGGTCGTCGCGGTGTCCGGTGTGCCGGTTGCGTTGAAGGTGACGGGGCTGCCGGCGAGGCTGCCCGAGGTGGCGGTCAGCGTGTTGGCACCCGCGATCTGACCGAGCTTCCAGGAGCCGGCGGTTGCGACCCCGTTCCCACCGGTGATCCGCGAGAGGCCCGTTGCCGTGCCGCCGCCGGAACCGACCGCGAACGTGACGGAAATGCCGGAGACCGGGTTGCCGAACGAGTCCGTGACCTTCACGGCCGGAGCGACCGCGACGGTCGTGTCGACGGTCGCCGACTGGCTGTTGCCCGCATCCGGGTCGAGGTTCGCGGCCGCGCCGGCGAGGCCGGTCGCGTTGATGGTGACGTTCGGAAGACCCGACGAGGCGACGGTGAGCGTGTTGCCGCCGGCGCCCGAGGTGGTGCCGAGTTGCCACGAGCCGACGCGTGCGACCCCGTCGGCGCCCGTGATGCGGTTCGCGCTCGTGACTGCGCCGCCGCCGGTGGCGACCGCGAAGTTGACCGAGACGCCCGCGACCGGGTTCCCGAGCGCGTCCGTGACGAGGACGGACGGAGCAGTCGCGACGTTCGTGTTCACCGTGGCGCTCTGGCCCTCGCCGTCATTGATCGCCATCGAGCCGGCGCTGCCCGCCACGGCCGTGGCGTTGAAGGTGATCGGGCTATTCGTCAGGCCGGACGAGCTCGCGGTCAGCGTCTTCGCCCCGGCCGCGGTCCCGAGCTTCCAGGAGCCAACCGTCGCGACGCCGTTCGCAGCGCTCGTCGCGTTCGCGCCGGTGACCGAGCCGCCGCCGGAGCCGATTGCGAAGGTGACCGAGATGCCGGCGACCGGGTTGTTGTACTGGTCGGCGATGCGAACCGACGGGGCGGTCGCGACGGTCGTGTCGACGGTCGCGGTCTGGTTGTCGCCGCCGTTCAGGGCGATCGAGGCGGCCGCGCCGGCCACGCCGGTCGCGTTGAAGGTGACCGAGGAGAGCCCGCTGGCGGACGCGGTCAGCGTGTTCGCACCGTCTCCTGTTCCGAGCTTCCAGCTGCCGACGGTCGCGATACCACTCGCATTCGTGGTGGGGCTGCCGCCGGTGAGCGAGCCGCCGCCCGAGCCGATCGAGAAGGTGACGGCCACGCCGGAGACCGGGTTGCCATGCGTGTCCGTGACGAGCACCGACGGTGCCGTAGCGACGTTCGTGTTCACCGTGGCGCTCTGGCCTTCGCCGCCGTTGACCGTCATCGAGCCCGCGGCGTCGGCGACGCCGGTCGCGGTGAACGTGACGGGGGAGCCGCCGAGGCTGCCCGAGGTGGCGGTGAGCGTGTTCGCGCCGGCGGTCGTGCCGAGCTTCCACGAGCCGACGGTCGCAACGCCGCTCGCGTTCGTCGTCGGAGTGAGGCCGGTGGCCGAGCCGCTGCCGGAGGCGACGGCGAAGGTGACGGAGATTCCGGAGGCCGGGTTGCCGTAGGTGTCGGTGACGAAGACGGAGGGGGCGGCGGAGACGTTGGTGTCGACGACCGCGCTCTGAGCGTCGCCACCGTTCACGGCGATCGTGGTGGCCGCAGCAGCGGTGCCGGTTGCGCTGAAGGTGATCGGACTGCCGCCGAGGCCGGCCGAGGTGGCGGTCAGGCTGTTCGCGCCGGCTGCGGTGCCGAGCTTCCACGAACCGACCTGCGCCACGCCATCGGCGCCGGTGCTCTGTGAGAGGCCGGTCGCGGAGCCGCCGCCGGAGGCGACCGCGAACGTGACGGCGATGCCGGAAACCGGGTTGCCGTACTGGTCGGTCACGAGCACGGACGGTGCGGTGCCGACGTTCGTGTTTACCGTTGCCGACTGGCTGCCGCCGCCGTTCACGGCGATCGTGGCCGCGGAGTCGTTCACCGCGCCGGCGTTGAACGTGACGCTGCCGACGCTGGCCGTCGCGCTCAGCGAGTTCGCGCCTGTCGCGGTGCCGAGCTTCCAGGTGCCGACGGTGGCGAGGCCGCTCGAGTTCGTGCTCGCGCTCAAGCCCGTGGCGGAGCCGGCGCCGGAGGCGACGGCGAACGTGACCCCGACGCCCGAGACCGGGTTGCCGAAGGTGTCCGCGACGAAAACGGACGGCGCCGTCGTGACGTTGGTGTTGACGATCGCCGTCTGGCTGTTACCGGCGGAGATCGAGATCGAGGTGGGGGCGCCGGACGTGCCGGTCGCGTTGAACGTGACGCTGCCGACGCTGGCCGTCGCGCTGAGGGTGTTCGCGCCCGCCGTCTGGCCGAGCTTCCAGCTGCCGACCGTCGCGACGCCGCTTGCGTTCGTGGTCTGCGAGAGGCTGGTCGCCGAGCCGACGCCGGAGGCAACTGCAAAGGTGACGGCGACGCCGGAGACCGCGTTGCCGTACTGGTCGGTCAGCTTGGCCGACGGTGCCGTCGCGAGGTTCGTGTCGACGGTGGCGCTCTGGTTGTTGCCGGTATCGATCGCGATCGCGATCGCAGCCGCGGCGGTGCCGGTGGCAGTGAACGTGACCGGGCTGCCGGTCAGGCTGCCGGAGGTGGCGGTGAGGGTGTTGGCGCCCGAGCCGGTGCCGAGCTTCCAGGAGCCGACGGTCGCGACGCCGCTCGCGTTGGTGGTCGCGCTCCCGCCGGTCAGCGAGCCTCCGCCAGAGCCGATCGCGAAGGTGACCGACACGCTTGCGACCGGGTTGCCGAACTGGTCGCCGACGAAGACGGACGGTGCGGTGGCGACGTTTGTGTTCACGGTCGCGGACTGGCTGTTGCCGGCGTTGACCGCGATCGTCGTCGCGACGTCGTTCGTGCCGGTCGCCGTGAAGGTGACGGGGCTGCCGGAGAGCGAGCCCGACGTGGCGGTCAGGCTGTTCGCGCCGGCCGCCTGGCCGAGCTTCCAGGAACCGACGGTCGCAACACCGCTCGCGTTCGTCGTCGGAGTGAGGCCGGTGGCCGAGCCGCTGCCGGAGGCGACGGCGAAGGTGACGGAGATGCCGGAGACCGGGTTGCCGTAGGTGTCGTTGACGAGCACCGACGGAGCGGTGGAGACGGTGGTGTCGACGACCGCGCTCTGAGCGTCGCCACCGTTCGCAGCGATCGTGGTGGCCGCGGCGGCGGTGCTGGTTGCGGTGAAGGTGATCGGGCTGCCGCCGAGGCCGCCGGAAGTGGCAGTCAGGCTGTTCGCGCCGGCTGCGGTGCCGAGCTTCCACGAGCCGACCGTGGCGACGCCGCTCGCGTTCGTCGTCGGTGTGAGGCTCGTGCCCGAGCCGCCGCCGGAGGCGACAGCGAAGGTCACGCCGACCCCTGCCACGGCGTTGCCGTAGGTGTCGGTGACCTTCACGGACGGCGCG
>JBKJQL010000099.1:0-6322 GCA_046594035.1 Gaiellaceae bacterium | reverse complement strand
TCTTCGTGCGGTGCCCGGCGAGGAGGCGGTGAGCGAGCCGTACGGCCTGCTCTCGGGGTGGGTGGGCGGCTGGTGACACGCGGGATCGTGCCGGCGGCCGGTGGCTACGACGAGCTTCGCTCGAGCTTCCGCTGGGATCTGCCGGAGCGGTTCAACATCGGCGTCGCCTGCTCCGACGCGCACCGGGCGGGCGACGTGGCGCTCGTCGAGGTCTCTGATGACGGCGTACGCGACTGGACGTTCGGCGAGTTGAGCGCTCTTTCGAACCGGTTCGCGAACGTTCTCCGTGAGCTCGGCGTCGAGCCGGGCGCGCGCGTTGCCCTCGTGCTCCCACAGGGCATCGCGGCCGCCGTGGCGCATCTCGGGATCTACAAAGCCGGTGCCGTCGCGCTGCCGCTGAGCGCGCTCTTCGGCCCCGACGCGCTGCGCCACCGGCTCCGCGACAGCGACACGCGGCTGGTGGTCACGTGCGCGGGCACCAACGACAAGGTCGCGCCGGTCGCAGCCGAGATGGGAGTGCAAGTCGTCGTCGACGCCGGCGATGTCACTGCGCCGCATCTTTCCTTCCGCGGCCTGCTCGAGTCCGCGTCCGCGGCGTTCGCGCCGGTCGACACGGCTGCCGAAGATCCCGCGTACCTGGTCTACACCTCGGGCACGACCGCGACGCCCAAGGGCGTGCTGCACGCGCACCGTTCCCTCTTCGGACACCTCCCGTGCATCGAGCTCGGCAACGACCGCTTCCCGCAGCCCGACGACCGCTACTGGACGCCGGCCGACTGGTCGTGGATCGGCGCCTTGATGGATGCGGTTCTCCCGTCGCTCTACTACGGCGTCCCGGTCGTCGCGGCGCCGCGCGCACGGTTCGACCCGGAGTGGGCAGCGCGGCTGATCGTCGAGACTCGCATTCGAAATGCGTTCATCCCGCCGACGGCGCTGCGGTTGATGAAGGCCGCGGGCGTGACGTTGCCCAAGGGGACGCTCAGGTCGGTGATCAGCGGCGGGGAGACCCTCGGCGCAGATGTGCTCGAGTGGGGCCGGAAGAGCCTTGGTCTGACGATCTCGGAGATGTACGGCCAGACGGAGGCGAACCTGCTCATCGGGAACGCGCCGACGCTCTTCCCCCCGAGGCCCGGCTCGATGGGCCGCCCGTACCCCGGTCACGATGTCGCGGTGATCGACGAGGACGGCAACGACGTCGAGGTCGGAGTGGACGGCGAGATCGCGCTCCGGCTTCCGGACCCGGTCGCGTTTCTCGGCTACTTCGGCGCGTCGGAGGCGACGGCGGAGAAGACGCGCGGCGGGTGGTTGCGTACCGGCGACATCGCGCGGCGAGACGAGGATGGCTACATCTGGTTCCTCGGGCGGGCCGACGACCTGATCATCTCGGCCGGCTATCGAATCTCGCCGCTCGAGGTCGAGCAGTGCCTTCTCGTCCATGACGCGGTCCTGAGCGTCGCCGTCGTCGGCGTCCCCGACGAGCTGCGGGGCCAGATCGTGAAGGCGTTCGTCGTTCCCGTTCCCTCGGCGACACGCGGAGACGAGCTCGTCCGGGAGCTTCAGGCGTTCGTTCGTGAACGGCTCGCGGCCTACGAGTACCCGCGTGCGGTCGACTTCGTCGACGAGCTCCCGCAGACGGTCACCGGGAAGATCCGCCGAGCAGTCCTCGCCGGGCGTGCGGCAGCCGAAGCCGGCTGACGGTCGTCACCGAGGACTGACATTGCGGGGCCGCTTCCCATAGACTCGTGCCCTACGAAAGGGAGGCGGCATGGAGCGTGTGTCCGACATCCTGAAGGACAAGCAGGGCGCGTTGCTGACGATCGCTTCCGACGCCTCGGTCTTCGACATGGTCAAGCAGATGGTGGACGCGAACGTCGGCTCGCTGCTCGTGACTGTCAACGGACGGATCGAAGGGATCGTCACCGAGCGTGACTACCTGCGGCGCGTCACGCTCGAAGGGCGCACCGACAGGGACACGCCGGTGAGCGAGATCATGACGTCGCCGCTGATCGTCGTCACGCCCGAGACGCCGGTCGACGAGTGCATGGCGATCATGACCGACCGTCGCATTCGTCATATGCCGGTCGTCGAGAATGGTGACGTGGTCAGCCTGGTCTCGATCGGTGACCTGGTGAAATTTCAGTCGCAGCAGCAGGATTTCAAGATCCAGTACCTGACCGACTACATCACGGCTCGTTAACACCTACTCGGCAGACTGCGCGGCTTGAGAGTGGGGTCTCTCATCCTCGCGGTCCTGGCCGCATTGCTCGTCGCAACCGCCGGAGGCTCGGCCGCGACGCAACAGGTACGCGCGACCGTCTTCACGGGCTACGGATTCGACGCCTGCACTGCGCCGTCGACGAATGCCCTGCAGGCGTGGTCAGCATCGCCGTATCGCGCGGTCGGCATCTATCTCGGCGGCGTGAACCGTGCCTGCAAGGACGGCAACCTCTCCGCCTCATGGGTCGCGACGACGGTGTCGACGGGCTGGAACCTCTTGCCGCTGTATGTCGGGTTGCAGGCGCCGTGTGTCAGCCAATCGCGGCTGCAGCGCCTCTCCTCGACGCAGGCGACAGCCGTGTCACAGGGACGCGCGGCAGCTGACGACGCCGCGGCGCTCGCCGCGAAGTTCGGTCTCCCCATGGGTAGTCCGATCTACTTCGACATGGAGGGGTATCCCGGTAACAACGCGTCGTGCACGAAGGCCGTGCAGTCGTTCGTCAACGGCTGGGTGACAGCGTTGCGCGCGAGCTCGTTCGTGCCCGGTGTGTACGGAAGCGCTGCGTCCACGATCCGCGACGTCTCGACGCTCGGCTCGTCCGCGCCCGACGTGATCTGGATCGCGAACTGGAACGGCGTCGAGGGTGTGTTCGGCGACCCGTACGTGAGCGACAGTCTCTGGCCGAACCACCAGCGTGTCCATCAATACAAGGGTGGGCACAATGAGACGTGGGGCGGCGTCACGATCAACATCGACAGCAACTACGTCGACGGCGCGGTCGTCGGCAACGCCGGCCCGCCGCCGCCTCCGCCGCCGGAGCCGCCCGCCGGCTCGGTCGGATCGGGTGACGGCAAGTCGACCGCGACGTGGACGAGCGGCTCGTTCCCGTCGACGGCCGTCGTGACGCTGACGCCGACGGCGGAGGCGCCGTCAGCCTCCGGCTACGCAGTGCAATTGACCGTCACTGACACCGCGACCTCGACGCCGGTCACGCGCTTCGGCGCGCCGGTCAGCCTGCACCTCGCGGTGCCCGCGAACGGGCTTGCGCCGTCGTTTTCGACCGATGGGACGACGTGGAAGCCGTTGCCGAAGATCAAGCCCGGCATCGACGCCGGTTACACGCTGCTCGGCGACGGGACGGTCGAGATCGACACGCTCGTGCCGGGCTACTTCGGCTTGCTCGCCGACACCGTTGCGCCGAGCCGTCCCGACGGGGTCACCGGACGCTTCGTCAAGGGCGCGCTGCGCCTGACCTGGAACGGCGCGACCGACAACGCAGGCCCGGTCGTCCGTTACGACGTGCTGTTGGACGGCGTACCGTCGGCCAACGTCGAAGGCGGCGTCCGCCGCGTGATCGTGCGCGCGTTCCATCCGGGCGCGCAGACGGTCTATCGCGTGCGCGCGGTCGACCTCGCCGGAAACGCGAGCGTCGCCTCGCGCGCAGTCGTGGTCGTGCCCTCGAAGCGACCGGCGAGTGTCCCGCGCGTCCTGCCGCGCTGGGCGTGGGCCGTGTACGACTTCCAGCACGGCAAGGGTTCACGCCCCGCGGCCGCGCCGCGCAAACTGCCGGCCTGGTACTGGAACTGGGCCGCTTGGCGCTCTGCGCCGTATCGCGTCAAGGGCTAACGCGAGGCCGTAGGCGGCGATCGGGATGAACGGCAACTCGAGCCGCAGGGCCGTGTAGTTCGGCGCGACGAGCAGCAACGCGATCGCGCCGAAGACGGCCCCGCGCATCAGCTTCGTTGACACATCGGCATTGCGCACCGCGTAGAGGGCGACGATTCCGCCAACTGCGAACAGTCCCACGTACGGATGGTGGACGAGGTAAGTGAGGTCGTCCTTCAAAAGGCCCTTTTCACCATCGACGTAGCGCGAACCGATGAAATCCCACGTGGCGTGCAAAGGGGGGCGGAACTGGTTCAGCGTGTACGCCATGATCTCGCGCGCCGGGGCCCCGAACAGGAGCGGTGCCGGCAGCGAGGCGGCGACAGCGGTGGCGAGCGTCAGGAGAGCACGGCGCGACCGCTCCCGGAGTGCAACCCAGGCCAATCCGGCGGCGACGACGATCGTCGCGTCGCGGGTTACCGACAGCGCGAGCATCGTCAACGCAAAGACCGGTAACCACCGCTTGGGCCGTTGCAACGCGAGCACGGCAGTCGCGAGCGCCGCCGCCTCGAGCGCGACGCCCAAGCTGTCGGTGAGTGGGAGGAGAGACCAGTAGCGCAGTGGCCCGAGCCCCAGCACGCCAAGTGAGACGACCGCCGCGATCCACGCCCGGAAACGCAACAAGCAGAGGGCGTAGACGAACAGTCCGGCAAGGACGTAGCCGAGCAGCGATACCGCACGTAACGCGTCCACTCCGAACACCGGTTCGACGGTGGCGCCGAGTGCGGGGACGAGCCAGCGCCGTTCGTAGAATTGCGACGAATACCTGACCCATGCTTGGCTGGAAACGGTGCGCCGCGCGGGCGGCGTGTCACGGAGTTCCTCCTCGACCCGTGGCGCGGCGAGAGGCCCGTTGAAGACCTGGCGGAGCGCCTCCTCCTTCGGTGTCCCCTGCACCCGGAGCAGCTGGGCCTCATAGAAGAGGCTGTCGGGCTTCCACTGGTATGGGTCGCTCCAGTGAAACGCGACGAAGCCGCTGCCGGCGAGCGCCACGGCCACGGCAAGGGCACGTCCGAGCACGTCTCGATGCTAACGCTTCCGGTATGCCGCCCCGCCTTCGCCTCATCGCAACGATCGCCCTCGTCGTCCTGGCAGCCTCGAGCCTGTTGGTGCCCGCTCTCGGCGTCACTCCGGAGGGTGGCGACCTGGACGTCTTTTACGGCTACTCGACGAGGATCGTCGACGGCGCCTTTCCGTATCGCGACGTGGGCCTCGAGTACCCGCCCGGTGCGCTAGCCGCGATCGTCCCGCCGGCGCTGGGCACGTCGAGCGAGCACACCTACGCGATGTGCTTCGAGCTCGCGATGCTCGGTCTGTTCGCCGCGCTGATCGTGCTCCTTGCGCGCCGGCCGCGCGCCGCGTTGGTCGTCGCGTTCGCGCCGCTCCTTCTTGGCCCGCTCGTGTTGAAGCGCTTCGACGTGCTGCCCGCGCTGCTGACGCTGATCGCATTGCAGCTCACGCTGAATCGCCGTTACGCCTGGGCCGGCACGGCGCTCGGGCTCGGCACCGCGGTCAAGCTGTATCCGGTGCTGCTTCTGCCGCTCGTCGTGATCGCAGCCGGTCGCCGTGCAGGCGCGCGCGCCGCTGGTGCGTTCGTCGGCTCGTGCGCCGCGGTCGTCTTGCCCTTTCTCGTGGTCGCGCCGCACGGCGTGATCGAAAGCGTGCGCAGCCAGCTCAGCCGGCACCTGCAGATCGAAACACCGCTGGCTAGCGTCGCGCTGCTCGCGCATTCGCTCGGCGTTGTGAAGGTCGGCGTCGTCTCGGAGGCGCACACGTACGGCCTCGGCGGGGCATCGGGCGCGCTTCTCGCGCTGCTGACGACGCTTCTGTTTCTGGCCTCGCTTGTGTTGATCTGGTTGAACGCACCGCGGCTCGTGAAGTCCCGTGAGGGTCTCGTCCTCGCCTGGGCGGCGACGCTCTGCGGAGCGGTCGTCTTCGGACGCGTGCTGTCGCCTCAATACTTGATTTGGCTCCTGCCGATCGTGCCGCTTGTCGGTTTCCGCGCGACTCTCTGGTTCGTCGCGGCGATGATCGCGACGAACGTCTGGTACCCGGTTCCCTACCTCGATGTGGTGCTGCACCTGGACCGCGGTGGCATCCTGTTGCTCGTCGCGCGTAACGTGCTGCTCATGGGGCTGCTTGCGTCGCTCCTCGTTGCGCTCGAACCGCGACTGCGACGAGGGCGATTGCTGCGACGCTGATCAGCACACCTGCGATCGAAGGGTGCCCCGCGACGCGGGACCACCCGACCGGGAAGACGAACAGCGCCGGCAGCGCTGCGAGTTCCTTTCGTCGAATTACCAGTGCCAGCGCGGAGCCGAGCACCACCGCAAGCAGGCCTGCGAAGAACCACCACTGCGCGCCGCCCTTGATCAGGATCGGTGCGCCGGTGTAGACGACACGCCAGGCAAGGAGTGCCAGGAAACCTAGGAGGGCCTG
>JBKJQL010000056.1:0-12084 GCA_046594035.1 Gaiellaceae bacterium | reverse complement strand
GCGACCCAGCAGCAGAAGTCGGCGGCGGATCAGGTGGCTGCTGCGATGGTGCAGATTCGTGAGTCGGCCGACCAGCTCGCGGCGGAGCAGGAACAACGCGTCGGCACCGCCGAACGCGTCGAGGAGCTGGCGAGAACGCTCGAAGCAATGCTTGCCTCCGACAACGGCGACGCGCTGCAATGAGCGTGCACGTGCGGCTCCGTGTCGCCGGTGAGTCGTACGCCCTCGCGGTGGAGAACGTGCTCGAGGTTGCAGAGCTCGGCGAGATCGCCCCGGTTCCTGGAGCGCACGGATCGGTACTCGGTGTTCGCAACCTGCGCGGTGAGGTGCTGCCGGTCTTCGACCTCGCGGTCGTCTTCGGGATCCCGCGTGCCGAGCCGCCGCTGCGCCTGCTTGTCGCCGAGCACGGCGGCAAGCGAGCCGGTTTCGCAATCGACGAGGTGACGGATGTCGGCGAGTTGGCTGAGCCGGCCGAGGAGACCGAATCGGCCTTCCTGCGTGGCGCGACGCTCGACGAAGGCGTGCTCGTCGGCATCGTCGACGTCGCGCGCGTCTTCAACGCCCTTGAGGAGGGAGACGCGTGACGGATCCCGCAGCCGAGTTCATGGAGCTCTTCCGCGACGAGGCGAACGAGCGGCTCGACAACATGGTGGACACGCTGCTCGCCGTCGAGGCGGGTCGCGCCGAGCCGGATGCTGTCGATGCGCTGTTTCGCGATGCCCACACGATCAAGGGCGGCGCGGGCATGCTCGAGCTCGAGGACGTCCGCGCGCTCGCGCACGCCGTCGAGGACGTGCTGCAAGGAGTGCGCGACTCCGGCTCGTTCCCGCAAGAACTGATCGATCCGCTTCTGCGTGCCGCCGACGCGCTGCGCAGCCACGTGGCCGGAGAAGCGGTCGGCTCACCCGATCTGCTCGACGAGCTCGCTTCCAGCCGCGCCGGCGTGCTCGGCACCGCGGCGCCGGCCTCACCCACCGAGCCCGCCGCACCGGCCGCACCCGTCGAGCGGCGCGCGATCCGCGTCCCCCCGCAGAAGATCGACCGGTTGCTCGATCTGGTGGGTGAGACCGTCTTGCACCGGCGACGCCTCGAGCACGTGCTCGGAGCAGAGCGCATCACGGTCGACGAGCAGGTCTCCGACGAGCTCGACCTCGGCGAGCGGCTCTTCGACGAGCTGAAGGACGCGGCGATCAAGATGCGCACGCTGCCGTTGTCGACGATCACGGGCCCTCTCCCGCGCGCGGTGCGCGACATCGCAGCCACCGAGGGCAAGGACGTCGAACTGGTCGTGACCGGAGCTGACACCGAGCTCGACAGGGTGATTCTCGAGAGTTTGTCGGAGCCGCTCGTCCACCTGCTCCGGAACGCAGTCGGTCATGGCATCGAGAGCCCGAAGGAACGCAAGCGTGCGGGCAAGCCGGCGCGCGCGACCGTCGAGTTGCGCGCCGAGCAGCGCGGTGGGTCGATCGAGATCGTGGTCGCCGACGACGGCGGCGGTGTCTCGGCAGACGTGTTGGCGGAGGCGAAGACCGTTGGATCGCTCGCAGACGTGCTCGCCCGTGCAGGCTTCTCGACCGCGACGGAGGTGACCGATCTCTCCGGCCGTGGCGTCGGATTCGACGCGGTCAAGCGCCACGTCGAATCGTTCGGCGGCACTGTCGAGGCGCGAAGCGAGACGGGGAAGGGCACGGAGATCATCCTGGTCTTGCCGCTCGCGCTCGCGTTGATCGAAGTGCTGCTCGTCGAGCGCGGCACTCAAGCTTTCGGCATTCCACTCGCGAGCGTCGAAGAAGCGATCGCCGTCGACGACACGCTGCTGCTCGAGGGGAAGGCTGCTCTCGAGTTGCGCGGCCGTTCGGTGCCGCTCTCGGATCTCGCGGACTTGATCGGCGCCACGTCGTCGGCGCTGCCCGGGCGCGCGCCCGCGATCGTCGTGACCGCGGGCGGACGCCGTGTGGCCGCTGCGTGCGATCGCCTGCTCGGTGAGGACGAGGTCGTCGTCAAGCCGCTCGGCGCGCTGCTCCCGTCAGCACGCGGGTACCTCGGCGCGGCGATTCTCGGCGACGGCCGCGTCGCGCTGCTGCTCGACCCCGCCTCGCTGGCCCGCCCTGCGACTGCTCGCCGGCGGAAGCGCCCCGACTCGGCCGCGCCGGCGACCGAGCGCCTGGCGCCGAAGGTGCTCGTCGTGGAAGATTCGTACACCGTGCGAGAGCTTCAGCGCAGCATCCTCGAGGCGGCCGGTTACCGCGTAGAAACAGCGCGCGACGGGAAAGAGGGACTCGAGCGAGTGCAAGGGGACAACGACATCGAACTGGTGATCACCGATCTCGAGATGCCGGAGCTGGACGGGCTCGAGCTGACGCGCGCAATCCGCGCGAGCAGTGATCGCTCGTCCCTCCCCGTCGTGATCGTCACCTCCCGCGGGGACGACGACGATCGCGCCCGCGGGATCGAGGCCGGGGCGGACGCGTACATGATCAAGCGCGCGTTCGATCAACAGACGCTCCTCGACACCGTCGAGCGTCTCGTCGGCCGGTGACCCGCGAGGGCCCGCGCACGCGGGTCCTGATCTGTGAGGATTCGCGGACGTTCGCGGCCGCATTGACCCGCGCGCTCGAGCACGGCGGAGACATCGAGGTGATCGGGGTCCGGACGACTGCCGAAGCGTTGATCGCAGACCTTGCGCGTCTGCAGCCCGACCTCGTGACGATGGACATCGAGCTTCCGGGAATGTCAGGGCTCGAGGCCGTCGAGCAGATCATGTCCGTCCGGCCAACCCCGATCCTCGTCCTCTCGTCTCACATCGACGCGGCGAACGACACGGCAGCAGCGGCACTTGCAGCCGGAGCGCTCGACGCGATGGCCAAGGGCGATCTCCCGCTCACGGCTCCCGAGAGCACTGCAGCGGCCGGCTTTCGGCGTCGTGTTGCGATCCTCAGCCGCGCGCGAGTGATCCGGCATCCGCGCGCCCGCCTGCCGGACCGCAAGGGCAGTCGGGCTGCGAGGGCGGCTCCCCGCGGCTCGGTGATCGGGATCTGCGCGTCGACCGGCGGTCCGCAGGCGCTCGCCGCCGTCCTGTCCGGCATCCCGGCGAACTTTCCGGTGCCGATCCTCGTCGTCCAGCACATCTCGCCCGGTTTCACGGCCGGACTCGCCCACTGGCTCGACGGCGCGGTGCCGCTTCCGGTCCGGCTCGCCGAGGACGGCTCGGCGCTCAAGCCCGGCGTGACGATCGCGCCTGACGGGGCGCATCTGGTGCTGCGCGGCCGCAAGCTCGTCCTTGACCGCTCGTCACCGGCGGGCCTGCATCGTCCCTCCGCCGATGTGCTTCTTCACAGCATCGCGGAGAGCGCGGGCAGCGCAGGGGTGGCCGTCGTTCTCACCGGCATGGGCCGGGACGGGGCGGCGGGCCTCGGCGCGGTCCAGCAGGCTGGAGGCCTGACGGTCGCCCAGGACGAGGAGAGCTCGGCCGTCTACGGGATGCCGAAGGAGGCTGCCAAGCACGGCGCGGAGCTGATTCTGCCGCTCTCGGACATCGCGGGGACGCTGGCGGGGATAGGCAGCGAGCGCCGGAGCAAGCCGCGGTGATCGACCCGCTCGCCGAGGTGGCAGAGCTCATCCGGAACGAGAGCGGCATCCGGCTCAAGCCCAACCAGTACGCCTCGCTGAGCGCGGCGATCGGTCGCGCGATGCCGTCGAGCGACGCCGCGGGGTTCCTTCGCCTGGCCACGGACCCGGTCTGGGGTCGCGAGACGGTCGCCCGGCTCGTCGACGAGGTGACCGTCAAGGAGACGTCGTTCTTCCGCGACCGGCGGCAGCTCGACGCAATCGCCTGGCGACCGCTCCTCGAACGTGCGCAGGCCACCGGTGCGCGAGAGCTCAGGGTCTGGAGCGCTGCGTGCGCGACAGGGCAAGAGGCTTACACGCTCGCCATCCTGGCGTGTGAGGCGTTCGCACCGCTCGATCCACCCGTGCGCGTGCTCGGTACCGACATCGCCGCCTCCGCGCTCGAGGCGGCGCTCGCGGGCCGCTACCGCGACCGGCTGCTGCGCGGCGTCGACGAGGATATCCGGCGCCGTTACTTCGAAGAGGACGGCGATCGTGTGATTGTCGGCGAGCGGGCTCGTCAGCTCGTCGACTTCCGGCCCCACAACCTGGCACGCGATCCCGTGCCGCCCCTGGGCGAAGGGCCGTTCGACCTGATCCTCTGCCGCAATGTCCTCATCTACTTCGACGGCGAGACGGTCGAGCGCGTGATCGAGGGGCTGGAGGGCGCGCTGCGCCCGGGTGGGATGCTGATCCTCGGCTCGGCGGACACGCTGTGCGGTACCGCGCGGCGGCTCGCCCGGATCGGCGGCGAGCCGAAGCCGGGGCCAAAGGCGCCCGAGTCGCCGAGAAGCCTTCGCCGCCCGCTCGGTCGCGCTGCTGCACCGGAGCCCGTCGACCACCTCGACGCCGCCGGCCACTTCGCGACCGGGCTCACCGCCCTCGATGAGGGAGACCCTCAAGCCGCCGAACGAGCGCTTCGCCGCGCGTTGTACGTCGACCCCACGTTCAGCCTCGCCGCGTTTACGCTGGGTCGCGCCCACGAGGCCGCCGGTGACGTGCCGGCAGCGCGGCGCGCCTACGAGCAAGCTCTCCGCACACTCGACCTTGCGGACGAACGGCATGATCATCTTCTCCAACAAGTCGACCTCGAGGACGTTGCCGCGGCGTGTCGCGCCCGGCTCGAGATCCTGAGATGACTGACGACACCCGCCAAGCCCAGTTCGACGAGATGACGGCCGAGCTCCTTGATCGGTACGAGGAGCTGACCCTCCTCTACGATCTCGGCGCGTCCTTCGCCTCGATCCTGGACGTCGACGGCATCTGCGCGATCGCGGTCGAGAAGGCCGCCCGTGCAACCGGCGCGACGCGAGCGATCGTGGCGCTCGAGGGCGACGACGGCGTTTTCTACCCGGCGGCGATGCAGGGCACGGACTACCTGAGCCCCGGCGGGATCACCGAGCACGTCGCCCAGACCGGGCGCGAGCTTCTGTTGCACGAGGACGAGCCCGCGCCGCACGGGGCGAACCGCGACGACACCGAGAACGGCGCCGTGCTCTCCGTCCCGCTTCTCCCACCCGGAGACGCGCCGCCGCTCGGCGCGTTGACGCTCACCGCGAAGCCGGGCGGCGCGCGTTTCACCTCCGGCGACGCAAAGCTCGCGAACGCGGTCGCAACCCAGCTCGCGGCGGCCGTTCAGCGCAGCCGCCTCGTGGAGTCGTTGCGCACAGCGGAGGCGGTTCGCCGCGACGTCGAGATCGCTGCCGGCATTCAGCGCTCGCTGCTACCGGACGCGCTGCCGATCGTCCCCGGCGCGACGGTCGCGGCGTTGTGCATCCCCGCCGCGAATGTCGGGGGCGACTACTACGATTTCCACGTCGACGACGCGGGCCGCGTCTCCCTCGTGATCGCCGACGTGGCGGGTCACAGCATCGGCTCAGCACTGATGATGGCGATGGCGCGGACGATTCTCCGTCGCGAATTGCACGAGGGCAGCGATCCCGCGGCGGTGATCGCGTCGACGAACGCAGCTCTCTTCGACGACCTCGTTCGCTCGGCGCTCTTTCTGACCGTGTTCTGCGCTCGGTTCGATCCGTCGACCGGCATCCTCGAGTACGCGAACGGCGGTCACAACCCGCCGCTGCTCAGGCGCGCTTCGGGCGAGACGGTCGAGCTCGATGCCGACGGCGCTGCGGTGGGGATCCTGCGTGACGTCGAGTTCGAGCGAGGGCGGGTCGAACTCGCACACGGAGACGCACTCTTGCTGTACACAGACGGTGTGACGGAAGCGACGCGCGTCGATGGCGAGCAGTTCGGAGAGGAACGCCTGCGCGGGATCTTCGGCGACCTGACGCCGCAGGAGCTCGTGGAGACGATCTACTCGGCCGCCCGAGCGCACGCCGGGATCGGGTCCTCGCAAGGCGACGACATCACGCTCGTCGCGCTCCGTGCGGAGAGCCGCGCGTGAGCGCGCGGCTCGTGATCGCGGACGACTCGAGCACGATCCTCGCGATGGTGGAGCTCGCCGTGCGCCGCGAAGGGTACGAGCCGGTGACAGCCAGGGACGGGCTCGAGGCGCTCGAGGTGATTCGCGAGCACCGCCCCGAGCTCGTGATCATCGACGCGATGATGCCCGGTGCGAGTGGGTACGAGGTCTGCAAGTCGCTGCGCGACGATGCGGACGGGCCTCGGCCCTACGTGATCATGTTGACGGCGGGCGGCCGCGACTCCGACCGGGAGAAGGCAGAGGAGTCGGGCGTCGACGAGTTCATGACGAAGCCGTTCAGCCCTTCGGCATTACGCGAGCGGGTCAAGGACATTCTCGGAGAGCCGTGAGCCGCCGCCGGCCGGACTGGCGCGCCATCCTCGAGCCGCTGGCACGGGATGTGAGGTACGAGGGGCGACTCGACGCGTTGCTCGACGTGATCGTCGCCTCGACGGGGCTCGAAGCTGCCTACCTCTACGTCCTCGACGAAACGGGCTCGCACTTCCACCTCGAGCGTGGACACGGCCCGGCGAACGCCGTCTCGGCGCCTGTCGAGGGAGGCGCCGAGGCGATCGAGGCAACGCCCGCGCTCGAACTGCCCGTCACGGACCTCGACCGCGAGCCACGCGTCGTCTCGACCCCCGTCGGACGCCTTTACTCGTTTCCGCTCGACGGGGTGGGGCTCGTCCAGGTCGGCCCGGTCGAGCGCTCCGCGCCGGGGCGCGCGCGGAGAGCGCTCAGCGAGGCGGCGTACCCGCTGGGCCTCGTTGTCCGGCAGGCGCGCGAGGAGCAAGGCCTGCGCGCGCGGCTCGCGTCGCTGAGCGCGCGCGTCGACGCGGGCCAGCGCCTCGCGGGCTCGGCGCTCGACAGCCGCCGGTACATCGCCCTGCTCCTCCAGCTCGCCCTGCGGGCGACGCGCACCGAAGCGGGATTCGTCGCGATCGTCGGCGAGCGCGGCGCCCTTCAGATCCGCGCGGAGGCGGGACTGCCCGCCGGTTTCTCGGAGGCGATCGACCTGGATCCAGAGCAGGGGCTCTTCGACTGGTCTCTCGGTGGTGAGGGTGCGCTGATCCTGCGGGACTTCGAAGCCGCGGGCAGGCTCGGCGTCAGATCGTTCCTCGCCGTTCCCCTGCTCGAAGGCACCGAGCCGCTTGGGATCTTCGCATTGCTCAACTTCGGGGAGTCGGGCACGTTCGACGAGGGAAACCTCGAGCTGCTCGAGACCTTCTCCGACCAGATCCGCGAGATGCTCCACAACGACCGGCTCTTCCGCAACTTCTCGGCGCGCTACCTCGAGACGGTGAAAGGCCTCGCCCGCTCGCTGGACGTGCGGCGGCCCCATACGCATGGCCACCACGAGCGCGTGTCGGCGAACGCCGCAGCGATCGCGGCCGAGCTCGGCCACGACGACGCCGAGGTGGACGCGCTGCGCATCGCGGGCTCGATCCACGACGCAGGCATGGCGGGCGGGACGGACTACCAGGCCGACGTCGACCACCCGAGCGTCGGCGCGGGCCTGATCGACCAGCTGCTCCTGCACCCGTGGGTCTCTGCTTCGGTGGCCGCGCACCACGAATGGTGGGACGGCTGGGGGTTTCCTGACGGGCTCTCCGGCGAAGCGATTGCGCGCGGCGGCCGCATCCTCGCGGTCGCCGAGTTCGTCGACGAGATGTCGAGTGGCGATCCGGTACGCCAGGCTTGGCGCGCCGAGAAGCTCGCCACCGAGCTCGGGGTCAGGACGGGAACCCAGTTCGAGCCCGAGGTCGCCGCGGCCGCAATCCGCCTCGTCGGTCAGGATGCACTCGTGCTGGGAGGACAGAGCTGATGGAGCACGAGACCCACGAGCACGACGGGATCACAGTGCTGGCACCGCACGGCCCGATCGACGTCGGGCACGCGCTCGACCTCCGCAACCTGATTGCCGGAGCCGTGGAGGTCGCAGGCGCCCGCCTGCTCGTCGACCTCACCCACGTCACCCTGATCGACAGCTCCGGCGTCGGCATTTTCGTGACGGCACACCGACAGGCGGAAGCAGCCGGCGCCCGGTTCGCACTCGCAAATCCCGTCGGCCCGGTTGGCCGCGTGTTCGAGATGACGAGAACGAACAAGCTGTTGCGGATCTACGCGAGTGTCGACGAGGGTCTCGCGGCGCTCCGCGGCGCGTGATCGCGTCCGACACTCTGACGATCGCGAGCCGCACGACGGCGATCGACCAGGCGCGCACGTGGGTCGGCGGGCACCTCGTGCCGGCCGGCGCCTCCACCGACGCTGTCTGGGCGATCGAGATGGCGCTCACCGAGGCGCTCGCCAACGTGATCACCCACGGTTACGCCGGTGACGAGTCGCAGCAAATCCATCTGTCCCTGGAGCTGCACGCGGACCGGTGCGAGATCGAGATCGTGGACTTCGGCGAGCCGTTCGACGAATCGACGTATACGGCCCCTGATCTCACCGCGGCCCGGGCAGGGGGTTACGGTGTCCATCTGATCGGCGAGCTGATGGACGAGGTCGAGCGCACGGCGACCCCCGATGGAGGGACTCGCCTGCGGCTCGTCAAGCGACGATGGAAGGAAGGCTCATGACTGACGTTGCACTGGTTGTCGAAGGGACGTATCCCTACGTGACGGGCGGGGTCTCGGCGTGGACGCAGCAGCTGATCGAGGGCCTTCCCGACGTGTCGTTCAGTGTCGTCAACCTCGGCGAGGGCGGGACGGCGCGTTACGACCGGCCGGCGAATCTCGTCGAGGTGGTCGACCTGCCGGTCGACCACGAGACCGGCTCGGCGTCCGAGGAGGTCCCGGACGCGCTCGTCTACCACGCCCTGGCTACCGGCGCAGCCGGTGCAACCGCGTCGTCCGCTGCAGCCGAGCGCGGCCGTGCGTTCTTGCTCTCCGAGCATGGGCTCGCGTGGCTCGAGGCCCGCATCGGGATCGTGGGCTGCAAGCCGACCGGAGTTGTCGACGCACCGCGCATCGAAGCGCAGGCGCGGCGCGCGTATCGCGACGCGCACGCGGTGACCGCAGTGTGCGGGTGGAGCGCGGCTCTGCAGCGCGAGCTCGGCGCCCGCGACGTCCAGGTGATCCAGAACGCCGCCGTTCGCGCCGAGCCCACCGAGCTCCGCGATCTTGCAGACCGGCGCGACGCCGGAGCTCCGCTGATCGGGTTCGTTGGCAGGGTCGTCGGTGTCAAGGACGTGGTCACCTTTCTCGACGCGTGCCGTCTCGTGGCCGACGAAGTCCCGACGGCACGCTTCGTCGTCGTCGGTCCGCTCGACCACGATCTCGAGTACGCCGCGCGGTGCCTCGATCGCGCAGAGGCGCTCGGGCTCGACGTTCGGTTCACGGGCGCGACCGATCCTGCCCAGTGGTACCCGCACCTCGACGCGCTCGTCCTGACGAGCCGCAGCGAAGCGCAGCCGCTCGTCGCCCTCGATGCGATGGCAGCCGGTGTCCCGGTCGTCGCGACCGCCGTCGGCGGCTGCACCGAGCTACTCGCAGGCCGGGGGCTCGTGACGCGTCCCGGCGACCCGTCGGCGACCGCGGCTGCCGTGCTCCGGTTGCTGCGCGATGGCGCTCTTCGCTCGCGGCTCGTCGAGGCAGCTCGCGTGCGTGTTTCGCAGGAGCACCACGCTCCTGCGATGGTCGCCGCGTTCGGCTCGCTCTACGAGGCGGCGGCGTAACAGACCTCTCCGTTCTGTTCTGCACCGAGGGCACCTATCCGTACGTCGAGGGTGGCGTCGGGACGTGGTGCGACATCATCTGCCGCGAGCTTCCGAACGTGGAGTTCACGCTCTACGCGATCACCGGGAACCCGGAGGTCACGCTGAAGTTCGAGCCGCCGCCGAACGCGCGGCAGGTGGTGCACGTGCCACTCTTCGGGATGCAGGACCCGGTGGAGTACTTGTTGCGGCAGGTCCCCGCCGGCGAGCTGCGAGCTAGGCGCCACGCCACGGACGACGCCGCGATCGGCGAGACGTTCTTGCCACTCTTGGAGCAGCTCCTGCACGGGCTCGAGGTCACAGGGCCCGAGATCCGCGACTACGGTGTCGTCGTCTACGAGCTGTGGCGGTGGTTCGAGAGCCACGACTGGCGGCGCACGTGGAAGTCGCCCCTCGTCTACGACGCGTTCCTCCGTCATGCGTCGGCACATGCCGTTCCGGGAGAACAGCCGACTGTCGCCGACGTCAACACCGCGTTGCACTGGCTCTCGTCGTTTCTGCTCCCGCTCGCGGTCGGAGTGCCCAAGACCGACCTGGTCCATTCCACGATCGCGGGCTTCGCCGCACTGCCTGGGATCATCGCGAAGCACCGCGACGGCACGCCGTTCCTCATCACCGAGCACGGGGTGTTCGTCCGCGAGCGCTATATCTCGATCTCCGGGGCGGAGTTCAGCCAGTACTCGAAGCGCTTCCTGATGGCGCTCTCCAGCTTCGTCGCGCGACTCGTCTACGCACACGCTGACCTCGTAGCTCCTGTCGTCGAATTCAACCGGCGGTGGGAGATCCCATACGGCGCGGATGCGGCCCAGGTCCGGGTGATCTACAACGGCGTCGACCCGGGCCTCTTCGTACCGAAACCGAAGCCCGTCGAGACCGCCGGTGGCCCGGTCGCGGTGGCTGCCGCACGCATCTTCCCGCTCAAGGACATCGAGACGATGATCCGCAGCGCCGCCGTCGCGCGCGATCTGCTGCCGGAGATCCGGTACCTGGTCTACGGGTCACTCGACGCCGACGTCCCGTACGTCGAGCGTTGCCGCGCGCTCGTCGCCGAGCTCGGGCTCGAGCAGACATTCGAGCTACGTGGCTTCCACTCGAAGCCGGCGGAGTTGTACACGGAGGGTGATATCTGCGTGCTCTCGAGCATCTCCGAGGCGTTTCCCTACACGGTGCTCGAATCGATGGCCTGCGCGCGACCGGTTGTCGGGACGGACGTCGGTGGCGTGAAGGAGGCGGTCGAGGGGTTTGGCAGGGTCGTGCCACCACGCGATCCGGAGGCATTCGGGCGCGCGGTCGTCGAGCTGCTTGCCGACGACGAGTTCCGACGCGAGCTCGGCCGGCGTTGCCGGGAGGAGGTGTTGGCGAAGTACCGCACATCGAACTCCGTCAACGCCTATCGCGACGCGTATGCCGAGCTCACGGGGCGAAGGTTGGCGGCGTGACCCAGCAGCTCGTCGATTTCGTCCTCGAGCAGACGACGATGCCGCTCGATCGCTGGGCGGTCGCAGCGACGCTGGAGAGCGGAGGCGTCCGGGACGTGGACGCGCGCGAGAAGTACGGGCTCCGCGACATCTTCGACCTCGCGGACGAGGTCTACGCGCTGTGCCTCGCTACCGGTCCGGTTGCCGCTCCGGAGCCGGATCTCGAGCCCGTCCAGCGGCGGGAGCTTGCGGTGCGCTATCTGCGCGGCGGCTTCTTCTTCCTCCAGCTGGCGTTGCAGCTCGGGAGCCTCGCGGTGCTCGGCTACGGGCAGTGGGCCTCGCTCGAGTTCAGCACCCGACAGGCGTCGGTCGTCGGGATCGCGCTCGTGGCGAGCTTCCTGCTCACAGGTCCCGCGGGGCAGGCGATCGGATTCCTCGGCCCCTATTTCGCCGAACCGGGCAAGCATCTGCTCTCCGCGCGCTCCGCGGTCGTCGGTGTGCTGTTCGGCCTGGTCACGCTCTTCGTGGGCGCGCTCGTTCTGACCGGGCTGAATTTCGCCTTCGCCGGGTACGACAACCGCTCCCTAGGGATTGGGCTCGCGTACTTCGCGCTCGCCGGCTGCGTCTCGCTGACAGCAGCGTTGCTCTACATGCTCAAACAGCTGTCGGCGATGGTACTTGCGACCGTGATCGGCATCGGCACCGTGGGACTCGTTCTCGACCACACCACTCTTGGTATCTACGGCGCGCACTGGATCGGGCTCGGAGTGAGCATCGCGATCGAGGGAATCTGGGCCGCTGTGATCCTGCATCGGAGGCTCGGGCGAATGTCGGCGGAGGCCCGAACGGCGATCGCGCCGACCCACTCGCATCTCACGCGGCTCGTCGTGCCGTATGCGCTCTACGGCCTCGGGTAC
>JBKJQL010000034.1:0-4263 GCA_046594035.1 Gaiellaceae bacterium | reverse complement strand
CTCGTAGAGCTCCTACCGGACGTCGAACTGGCCGCGCTCGACGGCAGCGGCCACGTACCGACGATGACCCGACCGCGGCGCTCAAGCTGATCCTGAATGCCACTCCGCCATGGCCGGCCGAAGTCGCCGTGCCTGACACCGCAGGCCTCGAAGACGACATCGAGACGGTTCGCCTTGCCCTCGCTAAGGCCGGTGAACCGCAGACCAAGCATGTTGGCGAGGCGGCGACCATCGTGCGTCGCGCGCCTCCTCGAGATTCCGCTTCTCGGAATGGACGATGGAGATGCGCGGAGGATCGGGCGAGCTAACGGAATCCCGTCCGTGAACAGCGCTGTGATTGCTGCCGAGATGGTCGTCCGTGGTCACGTCAGCGAGCCGGACGGTTTCCAAGTCTACGACGCGGCTACGCCGCCGAATATCGGCCCAGCCGAATGGAACCAGTTGATGATCGACGTCGACAAAGACCTACAGGCGACGTCCGCACTGCGGTGAGGCAGCCTCATGCGATTGACCCAGCGCCTGGCTTTTCTATCAACTCCAACCGGTAGCCGTCCGGATCCTTCACGAAGCAGAGCCACGAGCCGCCCTCGCGCACCTGGTACGGAGGCTTCTCCGGCTCGATGCCTTGCCCCGACAGCTCCCCGACCGTTGATTCGAGGTCGTCGACGCCGATGGCGATGTGGCCGTAGGCGCTGCCGAGCTCGTACGTGCTGCCGTCGTGGTTGAACGTCAGCTCAAGCTCCTCGTCCTGGCCGGGGAAACCGTAGAAGTACAGCGTCGCTTCGAGCGCGCCGTTCCGGACGATCGGAGACTCGCGGCGGAACTCCATGCCGAGCGCCTCGTAGAACGCGCGGCTCTTCTCCGGGTCGGTGACGCGGAGCATCGTGTGCAGGAACTGCGCAGCCATCTTTCCCCTCTCTCGTCGTCGGGTCGTGCGCGAGGCTAGCGCGGCGCGGCGGCCGGCGCTTGCTCGTCGAGGATCTCCGCTGCCGCGCGGTGCCGCCGCGGGTGCTTCGCGTAGTTCTCCCGGTGCTCTGCTTCATTCGGGCCGGCAGCCAGCCCGGCGAGATACGCAAAGACTGCATCCGTCCCGGCGTGCCGCGAGCCGTCCTCGTCGACGAGCGTCGGGATCTCGTCCACCTCGGTCCGCTGCTGCGGGTCGGGCGCCACCTGGCGCGCAACGAAGTCGACGCCGAGCTCCGTCAAGCGCTGGCGGACGGCGGACGAATAGGGGCACCACTCGGCCTGGTACAGGGTGATCATGGCTCGAGGTCTTCCCGCAGGAGAGAAAACAACACCGCGTCCTGCCACTCGCCGTGCCGGAGATACGCCTTGCGCTCCACGCCCTCGCGCACGAAGCCGACTCGCTCCGAGTGCCGGATCGCACGCTCGTTGAACCTGTAGCACTTGAGCTGCAGCCGATGGAATCCGAGGTCGAGCAACAGGTAGCGCTGAAGCTGGCGGGCCGCGTCGTCGGCAACCCCGCGCCCGCGAAAGTCGGGATGCACCGCGAGCCCGCCGAGGTGCGCGATGCGATGAACCTCACTCTGCTCCTCGAAGCCCATGACGCCGGCACGCTCGCCGTCGGTTTCGATGATCAGACGTCCGAAGCGCTCCGGTTCGTGCTGCGAGCGTTCGATCTCCGCTCTGATGCTTTCCACATCGAGTGCGCGCTGACCGCCGAGGAACGGCTCCGTGTCCTCGCTCGCGAGCAGCGCGACGAGCCAGTCGACGTCATCGGCTGTGGCACGCCGGAGAGTGATCACACGCGGTTGGTGGGAGCAGAGACGAGCGCGGCAGGCGACGACACTCTTCGCCTGCGTGCCGTACCGAGCGACACGCCCGTCAGGATCAGCACGAGCCCCGCGATCGCCGGCCAGCCGATCCTCTCGTGGAGGAACACCGCACCGTAGGCAAGCGCGACCGGCGGCACGAGGTACGTCACGAACGAGGCATACGCGGCGCCTGCTCCGGCGATGATCGTGTAGAAGAGCACATAGGCAATCGCAGTCCCGACGACGCCGAGGAACACCACCGAGGCGATCGGCTTCCAGCCCGGAACGTGATGCGGTGCGAACGCCACGCCCGTCGGCAGCATCGCGACTGCCGCGACGAGCGTCGTGCCGAGGGCCACGGCCTGGGGTCGAACGTTCGAGAGGTGATGCTTCGCGAGCAGGCCGCCGGCCGCGTAACAGGTCGCCATGCCGACGACGGCGATCGCCCCGAGGATCTTCGCGTGCGGTTGTGCCCCGACGAGGAGCGCGACGCCGACGAAGCCCACGGCCACCCCGACCAGACTGCGTCCCGTCACCCGCTGCTCGTGGAAGAAGCCGAAGGCGAGCAGCGCGTTGAAAATCGGAACGGAGGCCTGGATGATCGACGCGAGACCCGAATCGATCCGGGTCTCGCCCCACGAGAGCAGCCAGAACGGCACCGCGGTGTTCAGCAGCCCGACCACCGCGAGCCACGGCCAGTTGCCGCGCAGCTCCGCGATCGTCCGCGCGCCACCGCCGAGCAGGAGCGGAACGATCACCGCAAGGGTCAGCGCCGCCACCCCCAGGCGCCCCAGCACGAGGGTGAACGGGTCGAGGTCGCGCACGGCGACCTTGATGAACATGAACGAGCTGCCCCAGACGAGGGCGAGCAGCACGAGCATCGGGAGATAGCGGCGGGTCATCTACGACATACAACCTGCTGGGCGCGGATTCTGTGAGTCCAACGAGTGAGCCCCTCCCGGGCCTTCCCGGGGGCTGTCAGAAGGCCCGGATACACTGGCCCCCTGAGCCCGGTCGCCGAGCAGCCTCTGCATCGCGCCCTCGGTCTGACGGACTGGGAGTTCGACCGTATCCGCGACTTGCTCGCGCGGTCACCGAACGATTTCGAGCTCGCGGTCTTCTCGCTGCTCTGGTCGGAGCACTGCGGGTACAAGCACTCGGCGCGCCTGCTCAAGCGGCTGCCGTCGAGCGGCGAACGCGTGCTCCAGGGGCCTGGTGAGAACGCCGGGGTGATCGATCTCGGTAACGGCGTCGCCGTGGCGTTCAAGGCGGAGTCGCACAACCATCCGTCCGCCGTGGAGCCGTTCCAGGGCGCAGCGACCGGGGTCGGAGGGATCCTCCGCGACATCATCGCGATGGGCGCGCGGCCGATCGCCCTGCTCGACGGGTTGCGCTTCGGACAACCGGACTGGCATTTCAAGCGCGCGGTTGCAGGCATCGGCCACTACGGCAACTGCGTCGGCGTGCCGAACGTCGGCGGCGAGTGCGCGTTCGACGAGGCCTACGCGCTGAACCCGCTCGTCAACGCGATGTGCGTCGGGATCCTCCCCACGGAGCGCGTCCTGTCGGCAAAGGCCGAAGGCCCGGGCAACGCGCTCGTCCTCTACGGCGCGTTCACCGGACGCGACGGGATCGGCGGCGCGTCCGTGCTTGCCTCCCAGGATCTCGAAGGCTCGGACGAGAAGCGGCCGTCGGTGCAGATCGGCGACCCTTTCCGCGGCAAGGCACTGATCGAGGTGTCGCTCGAGCTCGTGGAGCAGGACCTCGTGATCTCGCTGCAGGACTGCGGCGCCGCCGGTCTCGCATCGTCGCTTTCCGAGATGGCGCGGGACGTCGGCGTCGACGTGCACCTCGACCGCGTCCCACTCCGCGAAGCAGACCTCGAGCCCTGGGAGATCATGATCTCGGAGTCGCAGGAACGGATGGTCGCCGTGGTCGCACCGGAGCGAGTGGACGAGGTGCGTGCCGTCTGCGAGCGCTGGGAGCTGCCGTGCACCGTGATCGGCGAGGTGACAGACCACGGTGAGCTGCGCTGCTTCTTCGACGACGAGGTCGTCGGCTCCATTCCCGCCGATCTGCTGACGGACGAGTGCCCGCGCTACGACGTCGAGCAGACGCCGCGCGAGGTCGAGCCCGCACCGGTCGCGCCGATCAACCACGAGCCGAAGACCTGGGTGTTCGAGCAGTACGACCAACTCGTAGGCTCGCGGACCGTTCGCCGCCCCGGGCTCGACGCCGCGGTGCTGCGCATCGACGGGACGCGCGGGATCGCGGTCACCCTGGACGGACCGCCACTCGGCTGCCGCAACCCGATGGAAGCCGGCTGGAGAGCCGTGATGGAGGCTGCGATGAACGTCGCGTGCGCCGGCGGCGAGCCGCTCGCGCTCACCGACTGCCTGAACTTCGGCAACCCCGAGAAGCCGGAGATCGGGTGGGAGCTCGCGCAGGCGATCGAGGGCATCTCGTGCGCCGCCGAGTCACTCGGCAT
>JBKJQL010000151.1:0-4453 GCA_046594035.1 Gaiellaceae bacterium | reverse complement strand
CCGGCGCGGAAGAGCTCGTGGTCATCGACGAGCACGACGCGAATCACTGCGCCGCCCTCGGGAGCTTCAATTCGACCTCGGTGCCCGAACCGGGCAACGACTCGATGGCGGCCGTCCCGCCCGCGCGGCGCATGCGGCCCTCGATCGACTCCGCGACGCCGCGCCGGTCGGCGGGAACGGCGCGGCGATCGAAGCCGATGCCGCGGTCGCGCACGAAGACGGCGACCTGTGCGCCGTTCGCTTCGAGGTAGACCGCGATCTCGTCGGTGGTCGAAAACTTGGCGGCGTTAGTCATCGCCTCGCGCGCCGCGAGCACGAGCTGCTCGAGCGACTCGTCCAGCGGGAGGTCGCCTGCGGTTGCAAGCTCCACGCGCACGCCGTGCAGTTCCTCGACCTCGGTTGCCGCCTCTGCAAGCGCGTCTGCGAGCGTCACGGCGTCGCCGAACCCGCTGCCGTACAGCCACCGGCGAAGCTCTCGCTCCTGGCGGCGCGCGATGGCGGAGACGCGCGGGGCGTCGTCGGCATGGCGCTGCACGAGCGCGAGGGTCTGCAGAACCGAGTCGTGGATGCGAGCGGCGACCTCGGCGCGCTCTTCGAGCCGAATCCGTTCGAGGTGCTCGCGCCACAGCTGCCAGATCCACGGCCCGAGCACGAGCACGAGCGTTCCCACGACAGCACCTGGGCCGATGAAGGAGTTAGACGCACCGACGTGGCCGAGCAGTGTCACCGCTCCGATCAGCATGAGGATGATCGCGAGCTTCGGGAGCGAGCCGCCCTGGCGCACGGACCCGCCGCGCGCGAGGAGCACGCCGATCCCGGCGACCATCACACCGACGCCGAGCACCGCGCCGCCCGAAAGACCGAGCGCGAGGAGGAGGGCGGCAGCGGCAGCGGCAGCGAGGATCGCGGCGGGCCAGGTGCGGCGGCCGCCGTCGTAGGCCCAGAGGGCGAAGTAGAGGAGGATTCCGGCGCCGCCTGCCAGCGAGAGCAGTGCGAACACGAGGCGAACGAGGGTCGCGTCGACGCGAAGCGTCGACGCGATCCCTCCGCACACGCCCGCGATCACGCGGTCGTCGTGCTCGCTGCGTTCGAACGGCAGCACCGGGATGTGATTCATCCTGCGCGCACCACGTCGATGCGACCCGCGCCGACGTTAGCGTCGATCACGAGCGGGCCTTGCCCGACGCTGATCTCCGCGTTCTTGCCGTCGTCGTGGTCGTTGAGCACGGTCAGGTCGCCAACCTTGGCGTGAGCGTTGATCAAGACGGCTGCGTCCTGGGGGACGATCACGCGAAGCGAGCCGAGACCGACGGATGCCTTGAGGTGCGTTTCCTTGGTGACCGGGCCGACGCGCGACAGGTCGACGCGCAGGTTCCCGATTCCGAGCTCGTACTTCTTCTTGAGGTTGTTGTTGGAGGTGGGCTGGTAGGTCTTTTCGCCGACGCCGTCGTTGAGGCTCACGTTGAACCAGGCGAAGGTGACGACTGTTGCGGTTGCGATCGCTGCGACGAAGAGGCCGGTGAGGGCGAACACTGCGACGACGATGCCGCGGCGCTTCTTCTCGCGCCGGCTCATCCAGAGAACGATGAGGCCGGCGATCAGGACGAGGACCCAACCGGCGCCGGCCGCAGCCTGTGCGAGCAGCACTGCGATGGCTACGCCGACGATGCCGAGTCCGATGAGCGGCCAGGGCCGTTCGTTGCGTTCCGAGAGCGCTCTCTCCGCGAACGACTGGTCGCTCCCTTCCTCAGGGACGACCAGCACGGCGGCGAGGTAGACGAGGATCCCAGCGCCGCCGAGCAGCGTGAGAACGATGAGCCCAAGCCGGAAGACGGCGGGGCTGAGGTCGAAGTACCGGCCGAGTCCACCGGCGACGCCGGCGAAGATCCGCGGTGACTTGGTGCGCTCGAGGCGCTTGACCTGGGGTGTGGATGCGATGTGTGTGTTCATGTCTACGAGGCTGCCTGCAGGAGGCGCCGGTGGCTATCCGGCATCACCCTGGTCCGACCCTCAACGCTACTCTCGTTCTTCTCATGGCCGAGAAGCTGATCGCAGAGAACCGCAGGGCGCGGTTCGACTATGACCTCCTGGAGCGGGTGGAGGCCGGCATCGTGCTCACGGGCACCGAGGTGAAGTCTCTGCGCGACGGCCGGACGACGATGGCCGCCGCCTTCGCCGACATCCGCGACGGCGAGGCGTGGCTGAACGGGCTCGAGATTTCGATCTACGACCAGGGCGGCCGCGAGAATCACGAGCCGGTGCGGCCGCGCAAGCTGCTGCTGCATCGCCGGGAGATCGACTCCCTCTACGGCAAGATCCGCGAGAAGGGACTGACGATCGTCCCGACCAGGATCTACTTCAAGGACAGTCGCGTGAAGGTCGAGCTCGCGGTCGCGAAGGGCAAGGAGCAGCGCGACAAGCGGCGCGACGTTGCCGACCGTGACGCCAAGCGTCAGATGGAGCGGGCACTCAAGAACCGCCGCTGACCTGCCGATGGAATCGATGAGCGCTCGCGGGGAGCGCACGTCGATAGGGGGTCACACGTGTGGAAACGGCTTTGCGCGGTCCTCGCGCCGGTAGCCATCGTCGGCGCGTGTGCAGCGTCTTCGCTTGCGTCGGCGCGCGGTGAGGCGCTGCCGATCCAAATGACGCTGCTGCGCGGCGACCTGTACGGAGCAATGCTCGTCTCGTCCGGCGCGGCGGAAACGCCTGACGGCTACTACACCGGCTATGCGCGCGAGTTCAAATGGCACCCGCATGACCGCTACACCGGGCTGACGTGGCTTCGCTCGGAGGCGTACGTGTCGGCGAGTGCGAATCGCCCGGCCGGTGACCTGAAGAGACTCAGCGGCTGGACGTCCCAGAAGTGGTGGCGCGGCCGGCTCGTCACCAACGAGTCGACGTATTGGAGTGTCAAGCCGTCCGCGGTCAAGGTCTTCCCGATACTCAGGCCCAAGATTGGAGACGGCGCGCTCGCCTTCGGCGTGCGTGTCCCGTTGAAGAACGTGACCGTGTACGAGTGGTACCTGTACGTCGCTGTCGGCCCGGTCGTGACCATCCAGTCGATGACCGGCGTCAAGCCGATCACGTCTGCGCACGTCATTGCGTGGCTCGGTCGTGCGATCAACGGTCGCGTCGTCGAGGAGCTCGCGCCACATGGGCGCGGGGAGTGGCCTGTCCTGACGGGGACGGCGACTCCCGGCCTTACCCTGAGCGCGACGACCGGCGTCTGGGTCGGCGGAATTGACCTGACCTACACCTACGACTGGCAACGGTGCGACGCCCAGCAAGTCACGTGCGAATCGGTGCCGGGCGCCTCCGGTGCGACGTATCAGGTGACGAGCGAGGACGTGGGCTTACGGATCCGAGCCATGGTTACGGTCAGCAATCGATATGGGCACGAGGCCATGGGGACGGACGCCTCGCCGACTGTCGCCTAGGCGCGGCTACAATGCGGACGAACTAAACATAGGGGGCGCCATGGCTTCGACGTGGTTGGTTCTCCGAATGAGCTGCAAGCGGAGGTCTCCGGTCGGCCTCCTAAAACAACCGGAACAAAACGCAAGTGCGGAAAACAACCTCGCACTCGCTGCTTAAGTCCTAGGACTTAATCCAGCGTGTCATCCCGGGCGAGCCTGCGTCCCGGGAATGGCATCAACTAGCAGGCTCGGCGCCGAAGAAGAGCCACTCGTCGGAGGCGCGACATTTCAGGAGGGCTAGCTCGTCGGTAGGTCGGTTGCCAACCGGCCGTCGAGCGAAATTCAACGGCAACCTATGCTTGTAGACGCTCATCTCGGTGCAACCGCGGACGCGGGTTCGATTCCCGCCGCCTCCATCATCTTCATTGGCTCAACCGAGCCGATTCAGTGATCAGCTTGGGGGGAACGATTGCGTCCCCCGCTTTGATCGGGACGGGCCGTTCGTCGCCCGCTCCCTCACCTGGGTGCGCGCGCATCCTGACCGCAGTGTGTGCCCGGACTGGCGCGCAATGCCCGCATGGCCGAGCACGGCGTTACGCTTATGCCCGAGATGACCTGCCCTTCCTGTGGCATCCAGAACAAGTCTGGGGCGAAGTTCTGCGGCGGCTGCGGCGCCGCGTTCGCAGCGAGCTGCGCATCGTGCGGCGCTGCGAACGCTCCCGGCCTTCGGTTCTGCAACGAGTGTGGCGCGGCGCTCTCGGAGTTGTCTGCCCCCGCCGCGATCCGGGCCACCGCCGAAGCCGAGCGGCGCGTCGTCTCGGTGTTGTTCGCGGACCTCGTCGGCTTCACGAGCCTGTCAGAGACGCGTGACAGCGAAGACGTCCGCGAGCTTCTCTCCCGCTACTTCGACACTTGCCGGCGGCTGATCGAGCTGTACGGCGGCACGGTCGAGAAGTTCATCGGCGACGCGGTGATGGCGGTTTGGGGAACGCCGGTGGCGACGGAGGACGATGCAGAACGTGCGGTTCGCGCGG
>JBKJQL010000092.1:0-17801 GCA_046594035.1 Gaiellaceae bacterium | reverse complement strand
TGGTCGGGGAGCGCGTAGCCGAGTCGCCGCTCGACCTCCTCGCGCATCCCCTCGGGCCCGCGGTCGTCGACCATGAACTTCATCCGCGCCTTGACCCGGGAGATCCGGTAGCGCAGGTCTTCCTTCCACGCGTCCAGCAGCGCCCGCATGACGGGCATCGCCTCGTCCTCCCGGATCCAGACGCCGAGATCTCGGGCAATGCGCGGCACCGACGAGAGGCCGCCGCCGACGAGCACCCCGAAGCCCTCGCGCCCGTCCTTGATCGCGCCGATCAGCGCGATGCAGTTGATCTCCGGCGCCGAGCACGCGTCGGGGCACGCGGTGATCGCGATCTTCAGCTTGCGCGGCAGATCGGAGTAGTCGGGGTTGCCGTAGAAGAACTCAGCCGCTTCGTCGAGCACCGGCGTCGGGTCGAAGAGCTCGTCATGCGCAAGACCGCCGAGCGGGCAGCCGGTGATGTTGCGCACCGTGTCGCCGCACGCGCCGGCGGATGTAAGACCGACCGTATGCATCCGGTCGAACACGTCGGGCAGCGACCCCAGGGTGATGTAGTGCAGCTGCACGTTCTGACGCGTGCTCAGCTCACCCGACCCCTGTCCGTGCACGTTCGAGATCTCGCCGATCGTGCGCAGGTGCTCGGGCGAAACGACCCCGCCCGGGATCTTCAGCCGCAGCATGAATGTCCCGATCTTCGGCTTGTCGTGGTAGAGACCCCACCACTTGAGGCGGACGATGTCCTCCTCGTCGACCTGCTCGTACCCCTGGGCGATCAGCGCCGGCAGCTCGTCGAGCATGCCGAGCGGGCTCTTGTCGCGCTTCAGCCTCTCGACCGAATTGCGCTTGAGGACGAGTTCGAGGGTAGGGGCTTCTTTGGCTTGGGCCATTGCGGGTTGCTGCGTGGAAAGGGAAGAGGACGCAGCCCGCTAGCCGGCAATCAGCCGGAGCGGGCGACACATCAGAATCGGAGCACGGAAGCTCAAGACGTCGAGCTTACCTGCATACCTTCAAAAAGTAAAGTGACGATTCTTCAACTTTGAAAGTCATGGGATCACGGACGTCCTGCCCACGTCGACGCTCACTCCTTCGCGGGCGGCGAGCACGGCCGCCTGAAGCGTGGGAAAGATGCCGCCGGCAGCTGTCCGATCCTCGAACATCGACGGTCTCCCTTCCGATGCTTTATCTTTTGAAGTCGCATGCCGCAGATTCGCATTCCACCCGTGCTTCGGCCCGAGGCCGGCGGCAACAAGACCGTCGACGTCGAGGCTGCGACCGTGCGCGAAGCGCTCGACCAGCTCGTCAAGCAGTTCCCGGCGCTGAAGAGCCGCGTGCTCGAAGGTGACGGCGTGCCCAGCTTCCTGAACGTGTTCGTCGACGGCGACGACGTCCGGCTCCTCGGAGGTTTGGATACGGACGTTGCCGCGACATCGACGATCTTGCTGCTCCCCGCCGTCGCGGGCGGGTAGTGGCGGGAGGGAAAGGCCCTCCGTTTCCGCACAACAAGGACGCCCCGGGTTGAAGTGCTATTTGTGGCCGGAGCGGTTGCCGGGTACACTTTTTGCAGTGCGTGCCGCGACCATGAAGCCGATTTTCTCGCTCATGGGCATCGCCTGCGCGCAAGCGGCCTAACCGGACACACCCGTCCTCACCGGTTAGGTTCGACAAAGAGGACGGAGGCCCGCTGAGATGAGCTCGTACTCGCTGCGTTGCCGTGTCTGCGAAGAGGTGACCGTCGCCGAGCCGCTCGATGCCTGCCGCCGCTGCGACGGGCCGACCGACATGCTCTACGACTGGGCGCGGATCGAACGCGCGATGACCCATGCGACGGTCGCGGCCGGTCCCGAGTCGCTCTGGCGCTATCACGACTTGCTGCCCGCAGGGGCGCGCGTGGACTTCGGCGCGGGCTGGACGCCGCTCGTCCGTTCCGACCTGCTCTCCGACGCACTCGGGATCGAGCTACTGCTGAAGCTCGAGGGCGAAAATCCGACGCACTCGTACAAAGATCGCGTCGCGACGCTCGCCGCCGCGGCCGCCCTCGACCACGGTGTTACCACGCTCTGCTGCTCCTCGACGGGCAACCTCGGCGACGCCGTCGCGCGCGCAGCTGCCGCAACCGAGCTCGAAGCGATCGTGCTCGCGCCGGTCGGCGGAGAGTCGGCTGCTGTTGCAGCGCGCCACCCGGGCGCGCACGTCTTCGCCGTCAACGGCACCTACGACGACTGCCGACGCCTCGAGCTCGAGCTTGGCCTGCTCTTCCCGTGGGGCTTCGTCAGCGGCAACCTCCACCCGTATGCGAGTGAGGGCGCGAAGACGATCTCGTTCGAGATCGCCGAGCAGCTCGATTGGAAGCTTCCCGATGCCGTGATCTGCGCCGCTGCGAACGGCACGCTCTTCTCGAAGCTCGCGCAGGGCTTCGCCGAGCTGACGCGCGTCGGCCTCGCCGGCGAGCCGGTGCCGCGCATGTTCGCCGGGCAGGCACTCGGTTCGAGCCCGATCGCGGATGCATTCGCCGACGACCGCCGGATCTCCCGGGTCGAGGCTTCGACGAAAATCACGTCGCTTGCAGTTGGAGATCCATCACACGGCGACCTCGCACTCGGGGCGGCGCGCACGACGGGCGGCGCAGTGATCGCCGTGGCGGAGGAGGAGATCGTCAAGCACACGGCGCTGCTCGCGGAGAGCACCGGCGTCACGCCGGATCACTCCGGCGGTGCCGCGCTCGGAGCGCTCGTCGAGGCGACGCGTCGCGGCGACATCGCCGCTGGCTCGCGCGTCGTGCTCGTCGTGACGGGTGCGCGCCCCGCCGTGCCGATCGGTGGCGCTCGCGTCACGACCGTCGAGCCCGACGCCGACGCCGTGCTGGCGGCGCTCGGCCTGCACTCGTAGCCTGTCCGGGATGACCGACTCCGCTGCGCCGCTGCGCCGTGACGTGCGCCGGCTCGGGACGATCCTGGGCACAGTGCTCGTCGAGCAGGAAGGTCCCTGGCTGCTCGAGCTCGTCGAGCAGATTCGTCGCGACGCGCGATCCGCCCGGCGCGACGGGAGCGTCGTCGCGGTCGACCCGGAGCTCGGCGCGCGCGAGCAGGCGCTCGTCCTGCGTGCGTTCAGCCTCTACTTCCAGCTCGCGAACCTGGCCGAGCAGCATCACCGCATGCGACGGCGGCGCGAAGATGCGCACGACGGACGCGTCTCACGCGAATCGCTCGAGGGAGCGTTCCAACAGCTCGGTACCGATCTCGACGACCGTGCGCACGGCACGGAGATCCGGCTCGTTCTCACCGCGCATCCGACGGAGGCGACGCGGCGGACGGTGCTACTCGGCCACATTCGCGTCTCCGAGCAGCTGCGCCTGCTGGACGATCCGCGCAGCTCTCCTGTCGAGCAGCTCGAGGCCGAGGAGCGGATCGCCGAAGAGGTGACGCTGCTCTGGCAGACGGACGAGGTTCGGCACGACCGCCTGCGCATCTCGGACGAGATCCGCCACGGGCTCTGGTTCTTCGAGCACAGCCTGATGTCGGCCGCGACCGACCTGTTGAAGGAGTGGCGCGAGAAGCTCCCCGGTTCGCCCCCACCGATCGCGTTCGGCTCCTGGATCGGCGGCGACATGGACGGCAACCCCGCTGCCGGCCCCGCGTCGATCCGCGAGGCACTCGACCGCGCCCGGGCCGTCGCGCTCGATCGCTACCGCACCGAGGTCCGTGCGCTCGCCGTCGAGCTCGCATCCGCGCGCTCGCTTGTCTCGGTCTCCCTCGAGCTCGAGTTGTCGCTGAGGCGTGATGAGGAGGAGCTGCCCTACTACGCAGAGGAGATCGGCGCGCGCAACGAGCTCGAGCCGTACCGCCGCAAGCTGTCGTTCATGTGGTGGCGGCTCGGCAACGACGGCTATGCGAACGCGACGGCGCTGCTCGACGATCTTCGGTTGATCCGCGCCAGCCTGGCCGCGCACGGCGGGAACCGGATTGGGGACGGTCGCGTGGCGCGACTGGAACGGATGGTGGAGCTATTCGGCTTCCACTTGGCGAAGCTCGACATTCGATTGCACGCGCGCGATCTCGACACCGATCGCGCACGCGATGCTGTCGCTGCGGCGGTCGAGGCACGGCAGACGCACGGCCCGGAGTCCCTCGACACGCTGATCGTCTCGGGAACTTCGTCGGCCGACGACGTGCACCGAGCGATGGCTCTGACCGACGAGCTCTCGGTCGTTCCCCTCTTCGAGACCGTGGACGACCTTACGGCTGCGCCGCAGATCCTCGCTGGACTGCTGGAGGAAGGACGCTTCGGTGCGAACGGTCGCATCGAGGTGATGGTCGGCTACTCCGATTCGGGCAAGGACGGCGGCTACCTCGCCGCGCAATGGGGCATCTATCGCGCGCAGGAGCAGCTCGCCGAGGTTGCGCGCCGCCACGACGTGGAGCTCACGGTGTTTCACGGGCGCGGCGGCAGCGCCGGGCGCGGCGGTGGGCCGACCTACGCGGCGATCGCTTCGCAGCCGGCGGGCTTTCCTCCGGGCCGCGTGAAGCTGACCGAGCAGGGCGAGACGATCTCGTTCAAGTACGGCCTCGAAGGGCTCGCGCGCCGCAACCTTGAGGCCGCGCTCGCGGGGACGCTGCTCGCGACCTACCCGGAGAAGCTCGCGGCCCCGCCGTCGGCGGACGACCGGAAGCTGCTCGATCGGATGGCCGACACCTCTCGCTCCGCGTACCGCGCGCTCGTCTGGGAGGACGAGCGCTTCGTGCAGTTTTTCCGCGAGATCACCCCGGTCGACGAGCTGTCGCTGCTCGAGATCGCATCACGTCCCGCGCGGCGACCGAACGACAGCGACTATCTCGAGTCACTTCGCGCGATCCCCTGGGTATTCTCGTGGACGCAGAACCGCGTGCTGCTGCCGGCGTGGTACGGCTGCGGGGCGGCGTTCGCGGAGGTCGGCGATGACAACCTGCGCGATCTGTACGAGCGCCTGCCGTTCTTCCGCGCCGTCGTCGACAACCTGGAGATGACGCTTGCCAAGTCGAGCCTGACGATCGCGCGCGGGTACCTTTCGCTCGTCAGCGACCGGAGCCTGTTCGCGATCATCGAAGAAGAAAAGTCGCGAACCGTCGCCGGCGTGCACGCGGCGACCGGGGTCGAGCGCTTGCTCGAGCGCCAACCCGTGCTTCTGCGCTCGGTCGCGCTGCGCAACCCGTACGTCGACCCGATGAACGCGGTGCAGGTCGAGCTCTTGCGCCGCCACCGCGCGGGCGACGCGAGCGCCCAGCTTCCGTTACTGCGCTCGATCGCGGGGATCGCGGCGGCGCTGCGCAACACGGGCTGAACGCCAAGGTGTCTGACACCTTTTCGCCGTTCGAGATGCACGCTCACCTCGAACGGGTGTCAGACACCGGTACGGTGGATGCAGCCACGAAAGGAGCGACGATGTCCGCGTTCATCATCACCAGGATCCAGACCGGCGACTACGACGCCTGGAAGCCCATGTTCGACCAGGACCGCCCGCAGGCGCGCGAGAAGGCGAAAATGCAGCGGGTCTTCCGTGACGTCGACGACCCGAACCACGTCTTCATCTTCCTCGAGTTCGATTCCGCGGACGACGCCACCGAGGCGCGCACCCGTCTGGTGAACTCCGGCGTGCTCGACCGCTTCGAGGACAAGGACGGCCCGAACGTCGTTGAGGAAGCCAGCTAGACGGGGAGCGCGCGCGTGTCGAAGCGTGCGGTGTGCGTCGCTTCGTACGCATCGATCTCGGAAGCGCGCTTCAGCGTCCGCGCGATTTCGTCGAGGCCATGCACCAGCGTTTCTTGCGTGTGCGCGTCGAGCTCGAACGGCACCTCGACCCCGTCGCCCGAGATCACAAGCCGTTCCAGGTCGACGGTCAGCTCCGTCGCGTCGCGCAGCTGTGCGATCTGCTCCGCCGGCAGCGCGATCGGCGCGAGGCCGGTGTTGACCGCGTTCGTGCGGAAGATGTCGCCGAACGACGGTGCGATCACGACGTCGAAGCCGTAGTCCTCGAGCGCCCAGGCTGCGTGCTCGCGTGAGGAGCCGCAGCCGAAGTTCGGGCCGGAGATCAGGATCGATGCGCCCGGATAGCGGTGCAGCTCGAACTCCGGGTCCTTCATCCAGTCGAAGAACAGGAACTCGCCGTAGCCCGTCCGCTCGATCCGCTTCAGGAACTGCTTCGGGATGATCTGGTCGGTGTCGACGTCCGCCCGGTCGAGCACGGCGACGGTCCCCGTCACGAACGGAAGCGGTCTCATCCGAGCTCCCGCACATCGGTGAAGCGTCCCGCGACCGCCGCGGCCGCTGCCATCGCGGGGCTGAGCAGGTGCGTGCGGCCGCCTGCGCCCTGACGGCCCTCGAAGTTGCGGTTCGAGGTCGAGGCGCAGCGCTCGCCCGGGAGCAGGATGTCGGGGTTCATGCCGAGGCACATCGAACAGCCCGCGCGCCGCCATTCGAAGCCGGCAGTCTCGAAGACTTCGCGCAGGCCCTCCTCCTCCGCCTGGTGCTTGACGCGCGCGGAGCCCGGGACGACGATCGCCTGCACGCCGTCTGCAACGTGTCGGCCTGCGACCACACTCGCTGCCGTGCGCAGGTCCTCGATGCGCGCGTTCGTGCAAGAGCCGATGAAAACCTTGTCGATGCGCACGTCGACGAGCGGCGTGCCCGGAGCGAGATCCATGTAGCGCAGCGCGCGCTCGACGGCCTCGCGCTGCTCGGGGTCGTCGTAGTCGCCGGGGTCGGGCACGACGCCGTCGACCGGCACGACCATCCCGGGGTTCGTCCCCCACGTGACCTGGGGCTTCAGGGCTGCGACATCCACGACGATCGTGGCGTCGTAGGTCGCGCCCTCGTCGGTACGCAGCGCGCGCCACTCATCGAGCGCCTGCTCCCACGCCGCGCCCTGCGGTGCGCCGGGGCGGCCTTCGAGGTAGGCGAACGTCGTCTCGTCGGGTGCGACCATGCCCGCACGGGCGCCGCCCTCGATCGACATGTTGCAGATCGTCATGCGCCCCTCCATCGAGAGGGCGCGCACCGCCTCACCGGTGTACTCGAGGACGTGGCCGCGGCCACCGGAGACCCCCAACTGGCCGATGGCCGTAAGCACCATGTCCTTCGCGGACAACCCGAAGGGCAGCGCGCCCTCGAAGCGCACCTCCATCGTCTTCGGTCGCACCTGCGGCAGCGTCTGCGTCGCGAGCACGTGCTCGACCTCGGACGTACCGATGCCGAAGGCGAGCGCGCCGAACGCGCCGTGCGTCGAGGTGTGGCTGTCGCCGCAAACGATCGTTAGGCCGGGCTGCGTCAGCCCGAGCTCCGGGCCGATCACATGAACGATCCCTTCGCGACCGCTCCCCGTCGCGTAGAGGCGGACACCGAACTCCTCGCAGTTGCGGCGCAGCGCCTCGAGCTGGTCGCGCGCGAGCGGATCGGTGATCGGGCCGTCGAGCGTCGGCACGTTGTGATCCATCGTCGCGACCGTCAAGTCGGGCCTGCGAACGGGACGGCCCGCCACGCGCAACGCCTCGAACGCCTGGGGGCTCGTCACCTCGTGCACGAGATGCAGGTCGACGTAGAGCAGCGACGGCGCATCGCTGCCTTCGGCAACGACGTGCGCGTCCCAGACCTTGCGGAACAGCGTGCACGCGCTCACCGCGCCTGTTCCTTGGCGTAGGAGCCGAAGAGCCGTACCTCACGGGTCATCCCGCCGAGCTCGAGCAGCGCCGGACGCACCGAGGGATCGAACACGTGACCGTCGAGCACAACGTCGAACCGGTAGCGCCAGGGTGAGTTCGGCAGCGGCCGCGAGACGAGCTGTACGAGGTTGACCTCGTTGCGCGCGAATGCGCCCAGCGCGCGATACAGCGCGCCCGGCTGGTGGTCGGTGACGAAGGAGAGCGCCGTCCGCCAGCCTTCGCCACCCGTGATCTGCGTGTACGGCGCGATCGCGACGAAGCGCGTGAACGCGCCCGGGCTGTCACCAACGTCGTCGGCGATCACCGTCAGGCCGTACTCGTCAGCGGCCTCCGTGCTCGCGACCGCAACATGCGACGGGTCACCGGTCTCGGAGACGTGACGCGCCGCGTCGGCGGTCGTCGCGGCAGGCACGCACTTGACGTTCCAGTCGGAGAAGAGCTCGCGGCACTGATCGAACGCCGCGGGATGCGACCACACCGACGTCACCTTCTCGAGCGTCGCGCCGGGCAGGCCCAACACGGAATGGCGGATCGGCAGCGTCACCTCGCGCACGATCGAAAGCGGCGCCCGATAGAGCAGGTCGTGCGTCTCGGCGATCGGCCCGATCAGCGAGCTCTCGATCGGGAGCACCCCCAGGGTCACGTCGGACGCAGCCGCGGCGTCGATCACGGCAGTGAAGCTCGACAGTGCGATCGTCTGCGATCCCGCCGGCATCAGGACAGCCGCCGCGGCGCCGCTGTGGCTGCCGGCGGGCCCGGGATATCCGACGGTGACGTCGCTCATCGCGTGGCCGGCACTTCCGCGAGCCGCTTGTCGAGCGAGGCCAGGACTGCGTCGCCGACCTCACCGGTCGTCGCGCTCCCGCCGGCGTCGGGCGTCGGGTGGGAGACGAGCGCATCCTCAACCGCCTCCGTGACCACTGCCGCCAGATCCCGCCGCCCCAGCCCGTGCTCGAGCAGCAGCGCGAGCGAGCGCAGCATGGCGGCCGGATTGGCGTGGCCGGTGCCGGCGATGTCGGGGGCCGAGCCGTGGACGGGCTCGAAGATCCCGGGGCCGTCGTCGCCCAGGCTGGCCGAGGCCGCAAGGCCAAGACCGCCGGTGACCGCGGCAGCGACGTCCGAGAGTATGTCGCCGAACATGTTCTCCGTCACCGCGACGTCGATCCGGTCGGGGGACGACACGATCTCCATCGCAAAGCTGTCGACGAGTGCATGCCGCACCTGCACGTTCGGGAATTCCGGCGCAAGCTCGTCGACGATGCGGCGCCACAGGCGCGAAGTGTCGAGCACGTTCGCCTTGTCGACCGAGACGAGCGAGCCGCTGCGCGAAGCAGCGAGCTCGAAGCCGCGCCGCACGATGCGCTCGATCTGCGACGGGTGGTACTCGAGCGTGTCGAAGACGGTGCCGTCGTCGCGCACGCCGCGCGCGCCGAAGTAGAGGCCGCCGATCAGCTCGCGCACGATCACGAGATCGACGTTCCCCTGCTTTGCCGGGCGGAGGTTGGCGTAGACATCGAGCGCCTTGCGCAACCCGAGCAGACCGGCCTCAGGCCGGACGGCGCCACCGTCCCACTTCGGGCCGCCGACTGCACCGAGCAGCACGGCCTTGGCGGAGCGGCACGTGGCAAGCGTTTCCGCCGGCAGCGGATCGCCGAACTCGTCGATCGCCGCACCGCCGAACGGCAGCCGCACAGTCTCGACCTGAATCGGCAGGTGCTCGAGCACACGCACCGCCTGGTCAAGCACCTCGGGGCCGATCCCGTCGCCCGGCAGGCAGGCGATCAGATCAGACACGGGTGACCTCGTACTTGACGAGCGCGAGAACGAACGCGAGCAACTCGTCGAGCCCCCCGTCCGAGATCGGGCCGCTGTTCACGCGCTTCAGGTAAGCGACCAGCCAGGCCTCGCGCTCCGGGTCGACGAAGGCAAGCCCGTGCTTCTCCTTGTACTCCGCGAGCGCTTGCACCGCCTTGATGCGTGCGTTGATCGTGCTCACGAGGCGCACGTCGAGCGCGGTGATCTCGTCGCGAAACGACGCGACGACCGGATCGACTGCGGGCTGGTGGATGCTCACGCCACACCCAGGCCTTCGAGCAACTGGTCGACGTCGGCTTCGATCTCGCGGCCGGGCCGGGCATCGACCAGCTGCGGCGTCTTCAGACCCGTGCCGGTGACGAGCACGACGACGCGGTCCGACTCGCCGATCTCACCGGCGGCGGCGGCGGTGCGCAGCGCTCCGACGGTCACACCGGCAGCGGACTCGCCGAAGACGCCCGAGGTGCCGGCGAGCAACGACATGTTCGGCCCCACGTCCTCTTCCGGCACCGAATAGATCGCGCCGTTCGAGGCGCGCGCCGTCGCGGTCGCGAGATCACCGTCTGCAGGGGCGCCGATCGCGAGCGAGTGCGCGACCGTGTTCGGGCGCACCGGCGAAACGGGCCGTTCGTCGGCGTACGCGGTCGCGACGGGCGAGCAGCCCTGAGCCTGGCCGCCGTAGAGGCGCGGCGGCTCGCCCTCGATCAGACCGAGGCGGCGGAACTGCTCGAAGCCTTGCCAGATCTTCGTGAAGAGCGAGCCCGAAGCGATCGGGGCGATCACCGCGTCCGGCATCTCCCACCCGAGCTGCTCCGCGATCTCGAACGCAAGCGTCTTCGAACCCTCCCCGTAGTACGCGCGCAGGTTCACGTTGACGAAGGCCCACTCGACCTCACCCGACAGCTCGACGATCAAGCGGGAGCAGTCGTCGTAGGTTCCACGCACGGCGTACATCTCGCCGCCGTACACCGCGGTCGCGAGCAGCTTTTCGGGCTCAACCGTGTTCGGATAGATGACCACGGAGCGCATGCCGCCCATCGCGGCGCGCGCGGCGACGGCGTTGCCGAGATTGCCGGTGGACGCGCAGGCCAGCGTCTCGATTCCGAGCTCGGCGGCCTTCGCTGCGGCCACACCGACGACGCGGTCCTTGAAGGAGTGCGTCGGATTCGTGTGGTCGAGCTTCAGCAGCACCTCCTTCACCCCGACGGCGCTCGCAAGACGGGGCGCGCTGACGAGCTGCGTCCACCCCGGCCCGCCGGTGATGTTCTTCGGCGCCGAGGTCGGGAGCAGCGCCTCGTAGCGCCACAGCGAGCGCGGTCCTGCCTCGATGCTCTGGCGCGTCACGGTCCGGGCGAGCTCGTCCCAGTCGTAGACCGGCTCGAGTGGCCCGAAGCAGCGCGCGCAGCTTCCGCTCGCGACTGCGGGATATTCCGCCTCACAGACTCGGCACCTCAGGGTTTCAACGGACATCAGTCTCAGTTCCTACAATACTTTTGGAAATGAAGTTTTACAGGATCGACGACCTTCCCCCGTACGTCTTCGCGACGGTCGACCAGCTCAAGCGTGAGTTGCGACGGGAAGGGCGCGACGTGATCGACCTCGGGTTCGGCAACCCGGACATCCCCTCGCCCGAGATCGCCGTCGAGAAGCTGCGCGAGGCCGCCCTCAACCCGCGGAACCACCGCTACTCCGTCAGCCGCGGCATCGACCAGCTGCGCCTCGCCGCCGCGGAGCACTACCAGCGCAGCTTCGCGGTCACGCTGGACCCCGAGACGCAGATCGCGAGCACGATCGGCGCCAAGGAGGGTCTCGCCCACCTGATGTGGGTCCTGGTCGACCGGGGCGAAACCGTCGTCGTACCGACGCCCGCCTACCCGATCCACCGCGTGGCGCCGCGGCTCGCCGGAGCGACGGTCTTGACGCCGCGGGCCGACGGGGGGATCGAGGCGATCGCCGAGGCGGTGCAGGCGTCGCGCCCGAAAGTCGTGATCGTCTCGTTCCCGCACAACCCGACGACCGCCGTCGCAACCGCCGAGGATCTGCAGCGGCTCGTCGACCTCGCCCGCGAGCACGAGTTCCTGCTCGTGCACGACTTCGCCTACGCGGACGTCGCCTTCGACGGCCACAAGCCGCCGTCCATCCTCGCCGCCGACGGTGCGCTCGACTGCGCCGTCGAGCTCTACAGCCTGACCAAGTCGTTCTCGATGGCCGGCTGGCGCGTCGGCTTCGTGGTCGGACGTGCCGACGTCGTCGGCGCGCTCGCAAAGCTCAAGTCCTACCTCGACTACGGGACGTTCCAGCCGATCCAGATCGCAGCCACCGTGACGCTCCGCGAGGCTCCCGAATATCCGGTCGAGGTGTGCGAGATCTACCGGAGCCGGCGTGACGCGCTCTGCGGCGGTCTCGCCCGCGCCGGTTGGCACGTCGATCCCCCGCGCGGGACGATGTCCGTCTGGGCGCCGATCCCCGCGCAATTCGAGAACGTGGGCTCCCTGGAGTTCGCGCTGCGCCTCGCCCGCGACGCGGACGTCGCCGTGAGCCCCGGGATCGGGTTCGGCGACGGCGGTGACGGTCATGTGCGCTTTGCGCTCGTCGAAAACGAGCAGCGCATCGGCCAGGCGACGCGCGCGATCAAGAAGGTGCTCGAGAGGCCTCCGCATTAGCTGGTGACTGCTCCCTCGGCGGCGGAGCCGACAGCGTTCGCGTACTTCGCGAAGACACCGGTCGCGTAGCGCGGCTCGGGCTGCTTCCACTCGGCGACGCGCCGCGCCAACTCGTCTTCTGCAACGTCGTGGTTCAACTCGCGCTTCTCGACATCGATCGTGACCCGATCGCCGTCGCGGATGTGCGCGATCGGGCCGCCGCGGAAGGCCTCGGGCGAGACGTGGCCGACCATCAACCCGTGGGTCGCGCCGCTGAAGCGGCCGTCGGTGATCAGCGCGACCTCATCGCCGAGGCCTTCACCGACGAGCGCTGCGGTGACGTGCAGCATCTCGCGCATCCCCGGCCCGCCCGCGGGGCCCTCGTAGCGAATCACGACGACGTCGCCAGGCACGATCTTGCGGGCTTTCACCGCGGCGAAGCAGTCCTCCTCGGAGTCGAACACGTGCGCGGGTCCGCTGTGGTGCAAGCGCTCGTGCCCCGCGAGCTTCACGACGCAGCCTTCGGGCGAGAGGTTGCCGCGGAGAATCGCGAGACCGCCGGTCGGGCTGAGCGGGGCGTCCCACGACACGACCACCTTCTGGCCGGGCTTTTCGTGCGCACCGTCTGCAACCTGTCGGATCGTGCGGCCGTCGACGCCGGTCACGTTCTCATTCATCACACCGGCGCGCACGAGCTCGCGCGCGACGAGCGCCGTTCCTCCGGCTTCGAAGAGATCGGTGGCGACGTACTGACCGCCCGGCTTGATGTCCGCGACGATCGGCGTGCGCTGGGAGATCGTGTCGAAGTCGTCAATCGCGAGCTCGACCCCCACTTCCTTCGCAATCGCGAGCAGATGCAGCACGCCGTTGGTCGAGCCGCCGGTCCCGGCGATCGCGGCGATCGCGTTCTCGAACGCCTCGCGCGTGAGCAGCGACGAAGGGCGCGTGTCGGCCTCCACGAGCTTCATCGCGAGCTCGCCCGCGGCCACCGCGGCGTGCGGCTTGCCGGGATGCGTGGCCGGCACCTCGTTCAGGCCGGGCGCGCTGACGCCGAGGAAATCGAGCGCGGTCGCCATCGTGTTGGCGGTGAAGTGGCCGCCGCACGCGCCGGCGCCCGGGCAGGCGACGCTTTCGAGCGCGTGCACCTCGGTGTCCGTCATCGAGCCTGCGGCATGAGAGCCAACGGCCTCGAACACATCCTGAATCGTCACGTCCTTGCCGCGGTAACGGCCGGCCGCGATCGAGCCGCCGTAGAACACGAGCCCGGGCAGGTCGAGACGCGCGAGCGCCATCACCGCGGCGGGGATCGTCTTGTCACAGCCCACGACGCAGACGATGCCGTCGAACAGATGGCCGCGTGCAACGAGCTCGATCGAGTCGGCGATCACCTCGCGCGAGATCAGCGACGCGCGCATGCCGACCGTTCCCATCGTCACGCCGTCCGAGATCGCGATCGTGTTGAACTCCATCGGCGTCCCGCCCGCGGCGCGGATCCCCTGCTTCACGTAGCCCGCAAGCCGCCGTTGGTTCAGGTTGCAAGGCATCGTCTCGATCCACGTTATTGCGACGCCGATCAGCGGCTTCGCCAGGTCGTCGTCGGTGAAGCCGACCCCCTTCAGCATCGCGCGCGCCGGCGCGCGGTCGACGCCGTCCGTCAGCGCGGCGCTGTGCCGCTTGGCGGGATGCGTCTTGTCGTAGATGCTCATGCGGTTCTGGCTCCTTCCTGGGCCACCCGCAGTGGGAGCACCATCGTGTCGTCGGGGAGGAAATCTTTGAGCTCTCGTGCAACATCGGCGACGTGACCGTGCTCGGCCCACACGACGACCGACGGGCCAGATCCGGACAGCGTGACGCCAACGGTGTTCTTGGGCGCATGCGCGCGCAGCGCCTGGAGCAGCGGCGCGTCAGCGATGCGGTACTGCTCGTGCAACCTGTCGTCGAATGCGTCGCGCAGCAAGGTTGCGTCACCGCTTGCGATCGCCGCGCCGAGCAACGCGGCCGACGCGGCGTTGTGCGCCGCGTCCGCGTGCGTGACCTGCTTCGGCAAGCCGTTGCGCGAAGCCGCCGTGCTCGTGCGCGTCGCAGGCACGGCGAGGATCGCCGCGACCGGCATGTCGGCCGCAATCCGCGCTGCGTGGATCGAGCCGTTCCGGTTCATCGCAAAGCAGACGCCGCCGTAGAGCGCAGCGGCGAGGTTGTCGGCGTGGCCCTCGATCGGCACGCCGAGGCGGAGCAGCTCTCCGGGCACGGCCGACTTGCCGCTGACTTTCGCTCCGGCGACCAGGCCCATCGCGATTGCCGCGGCACTCGAACCGAGTCCGCGCTCGAGCGGGATGCGGTTCACGAAGCTGAACCGATAGCCCTCGACCGGCGCGAAGAGCGCGAACGCACGCAGCGTCAGGTGCGACGCGTCGCGCGGCAACTCTTCGGTGCCCTCGCCCTCGATCTCCACCCCACTGCCTTGCGACGTGCTGCCTTCCTCGACGACGACCTCGTTCCAGAGCTCGAGCGCCGCCGCGGCGGTGTCGAAGCCCGGGCCGAGGTTCGCCGTCGAGGCGGGTGCGACCACCCGGACCGTCAAGACAAGACCTCCAGGACTGCATCGAGCGTCGCGTCGACCACGACTTCGGGCGGCTGAGAGACGGCCTCGGCGTCCTTCAGCCCGTGGCCCGTGAGGATCGCAACCGCCACCTTGCCCGAAAGGGATGCAGCACACAGTTCGAGCGCCGCGAACCCGGCCGCGCTTGCAGGCTCGCAGAACGCACCTTCCTCCTTCGCCAGACGCTCCCAGGCGGATCTCAGCTGGAGCTCGCTGAGGGTCACGACCTCGACGCGGCCGGCGGCAACGAGCGCCGCGACATTCTCGGCGTGCGCGGGGTCACCGATCCGGATCGCGGAGGCCCAGGTTGTCGTGCGCTCGGCCGCCTGGCCGACGACGATGCGCGGAGCTGCGCCTGCCTCTGCGAAGCCTGCTGCAACGGCGGACACGTTGCCGCCGCCTCCGAACGGCAGCGCAACGACGTCCGGTGCTCCTCCCAACTGGTCGATCAGCTCGAAGACGACGGACTTCTGGCCCTCGACGCGGTCAGGGTTGACCGAGTTCACGACGACGTAGCCGTCGCGCTCGCCGAGCTCCCGGCAGAGGCGCAGGCAATCGTCGAACGAGCCGCGAAGCTCGATCACGCGCGCGCCGACCGCGCGCACCTGCGCGCGCTTCGGCCCGGCGGTCGCTCCGGCCGGCGTGAGAACGACAGCTTCCACTCCCGCGCGCGCTGCGTACGCCGCCGCAGAAGCAGCGGTGTTGCCCGTCGACGCGCAGACGACGGCGCGCGCGCCCGCGTTCACGGCGCGCTCGACAGCGACGACCATGCCACGATCCTTGAAGCTTCCGGTCGGGTTCAGTCCTTCGCACTTGAGGTGCAGCTCACAGCCGAGCGACTCCGAAAGTCGGCGCGCGTGGACGAGCGGCGTCGAGCCCTCGCCGAGCGACAGCCAGGACGTGGTCGAGGTCATGCCCACCCGAGCTCCGTGACGCCGCGGTCCGAGACGACCGGCAGCGGCTGCGAGGCCGCGTGCACCTCGGGCAGCGCAACGAGCGCGGCCAGCGCCTCGTCGATCGCGCCGACGCGCGCCTCGTGCGTCACGACGTGCAGCGCTGCGCCGGTTCCGTTCTGGTGCTGCAGCAGCCGTGCAATCGAGATCTCGCGCTGCGCCAGCTCCTCGGCAACGCGCGCGAGTGCGCCCGGACGATCTTCTACTGACAGTCGGAAGTAGAACGGTGAGGTGCTGTCGCCGCTCGGCAGCTTGGGCAACTCGCGCCACGCGGCATCGTTCTGGAGGAAACCCGTGCCCATCGTCCCGATCACGCTGGCCATGTCGGCGATCACCGCGGACGCCGTCTCGATCCCACCCGCGCCGGGCCCTTCGAGCGTGATCTCGCGGATCGCATCGCCCTGAAGCATGACGGCGTTGAACGCACCGTCCACCTTGGCGAGAGGGTGTTGCTTGTCCACCAACGAGGCCTGCACGCGCACGTCGAACTGCCCGTCGACCAAACGCGCCGCCCCGACCAGGCGGATCACCATGTCGAGCTCCTTCGCCGCCGCGACGTCGAGCGGGTCGATCTCCGTGATCCCGGAGTAATCGACATCGTCGAGCGCGACACGGGAGTTGAACGCGACCGTCGCGAGGATCGCCATCTTGGCAGCGGCGTCGGCGCCGTTCACGTCATCGGTCGGATCGGCTTCGGCGAACCCGCGACGCTGCGCTTCGGCGAGCGCCTCGTCGTAGCTCTTGCCGGCCTCCATCTCCGTGAGCACGAAGTTGGTCGTGCCGTTGACGATTCCGAGCACGCGGTGGACGTTCGAGACGACGAGCGATTCGCGCAGCACCTTGATCACGGGAATTGCCGCACACACGCTCGCCTCGAACCGCAGCTGCACGCCACCCGCGGACGCCGCTTGGAAGAGCTCGGCGCCGCGCCGCGCGACCAGCTGCTTGTTCGCCGTCACGACGTGCTTGCCGCCGCGCAGCAGGTCGAGCACGTAACCGCCTGCGGGATCAACGCCTCCCATCACCTCGGCGACGACCTTGATCGACGGATCGTCGGCGATCTCGTGGAAGTCGGTGGTAAGCACGCCACTCGAAGGTGGGTAATCACGCTCCTTGTCCGGATCGCGGACGAGCGCCTTCACGAGGCGGATGCGATGCCCCGTTGCGCGCTCGATGTCGTCAGCCGAATCCGTCAGCAGGCGGTTGACTGCTGCACCCACGGTGCCGTAGCCGAGGAGTGCAACCGGTACGTCAACCGACGCCATGGACCTCCGCGGCTTCTTCGCGCACGTTGAGCGCGCGAAGGCGCGTACCCACCTGCTCGATCTGCGTCTCTGCCAGCTTGGCGCGGTACTCGTCGAGCACCGGCTGCCCGCGATCCATCTCGGCGACCCAGTCGCGTGCGAACGTGCCGTCCTGAATGTTCTTCAGGACCGTGCGCATGTTCTCGCGCACGTGCTCGTCGACGACCTTCGGGCCGATGGCGTGCGATCCGTACTCGGCGGTGTCGGAAATCGAGTAGTGCATGCGCTCGATGCCACCCTCCCAGATCAGGTCGGTGATCAGCTTCAGTTCGTGCAAGCACTCGTAGTACGCGACCTCGGGCTGGTAGCCAGCCTCGACGAGTGTCTCGAAGCCGAGCTGGATCAACTGGGTGACGCCACCGCACAGCACGGTCTGCTCGCCGAAGAGGTCGGTCTCGGTCTCTTCCTTGAAGCTCGTCTCGACCATGCCCGCGCGTGCTGCGCCGAGCGCAGCGCCGTAGGCAAGCGCCAGCTCGCGCGCTTCGCCGCTCGCATCCTGCGCGACGGAGAAGACGGCCGGCGTGCCGTAGCCCTCGGTGTAGAGGCGGCGCACGACGTGGCCGGGCCCCTTCGGCGCGACCATGATCACGTCGTGCCCCTCCGGTGGCTTGATGCGGTCGTAGTGCACGTTGAAGCCGTGGGCAAAGAGCAACGCCGCGCCCGGCTCGAGGTTCGGCTTGACCTCGTTCTCGTACAGCGCAGGCTGCGCGCCGTCGGGAACGAGGAACGCGACGAGCTGTGCGCCCTTCACCGCGTCGGCAACGGACGTCACCGTCAGCCCGGCCTCTTCGGCGGCCGCTGCG
>JBKJQL010000193.1:0-2642 GCA_046594035.1 Gaiellaceae bacterium | reverse complement strand
GACCGCCGCGATGATGATGAGTGTGCGCTTGGCCATGGTGGCCTCCTTCGTTGGGGGGGTTACGCCTGACGCACCGCAGCTTGTGCGGCTTGCGTAAGCCAGGCTCACGCCGCTCGTAAGACGCCCGTAAAACGACGGAGGGCGCCCCGCAGGGCGCCTCTGTCGACGAAGTGTTCGTGCGAGTGGAGCTCTAGCGCCAGATGCCGGTGAGCGGCTTCGCGTGCGCCGAGGCGCCGATCGCCGGCACGCCGAGCGCATCTTCGATCGTGCGCAGAAGGCTGTAGTGCGTCGCGGACTGCGCCGTGCGCGCATGGCCCTTGACTGCGGTGCCGGCGACGATGAGTGCAACGGAGCCGCCGCCGCCGAGCTTCGACGTGCCTTCGTCAAAGACGATGAAGACCGCGGTGTGCTTGACCGACAACAGCGGCTTGACGAACCGCGCGAGCCAGGCATCGCCGGTTGCAACGGAGCAGTCGTGCATGTCGTGGCACAGATCAGGTGACACCAGCGAGTAGGCAGGAAGGCGCTTTGAGCTGAACGCGCTCAGCGGCTGAACGTGAGCGGCGCCACCGGGGAAGTACAGAAACGGGACGTGCTTCTTCGCGTACCTCGGCCCGGACGGATAGCCCTCCGCATAGCTCTGCCACGTGCGGTGTTTCGTGGTCAGCAGGCTCCCGATCGTCGGGCCGGTCTGGGGGCAGTCCTCGCAGTCGTTCGTGACGCCGTGCGTCGACCCCGAGACGAGCGCAAGGTAGTTCGGAAGGCTCGGATGCGCGACAGCGCGATAGTTCGTCGCCTGCGCATAGGTCGACGCCAGCCGGTCGAACGTCGGCGCCTCGACGGAGCCCAGCACGCTTCTGCGCTCTTCGTTCTCGAACACGACGACCACGACGTGGTCGAGCCGCGGAACGATGCTTGTCGGAATCACACTCCGAGCGGGAGCGGGCACGGAGATCCACGCCACCGTGAGCAGCGCGCACGCTGCGAGAAGACACAGGTGTCTGACACCGTGTGAAGCACTTGTTCCGAGACGAGCGTTCCGCACGGTGTCAGACACTGAAGCTGCTTAGGCGTTACTCGCTGTCGACTGCGCCGAGATCGTCCGGTGGCGCGTCGGGCGCGGCGCTGACGCCAATCGCCTCGGGCGGCGCCGGGGGCACGACCGTGATGTCGACTTCCTCGTCGCTCTTGCGGGCAACGAGGATCGTCGAGCCGGGCTCGAGCGAGCGGCCGAGGACGTAGTCCGCGAGCGGGTCCTCGATGTAGCGCTGGATCGCGCGGCGCAGCGGGCGGGCGCCCATCGCCGGGTCCCAGCCCTTCTCGACGAGCAGGTCCTTCGCCTCGTCCGTCAGCTCGATCGTCACCTCGTGCTCGGCCATCTGCACGCGCAGGCGGTTCATCAGCAGGTCGACGATCTGCAGGATCTCTTCCTTCTGCAGCTTCGGGAAGACGATGATCTCGTCGATGCGGTTCAGGAGCTCGGGACGGAAGACCTTCTTCAGGTCGCCCATCACGCGGCTCTTCATGTCGTCGTAGGTCAGCCCGTCCTCGTTCGACATGTTGAAACCGAGCGAGACGTTCTTCGAGATCGACGCGGAACCGATGTTCGACGTCATGATCACGATCACGTTGCGGAAGTCGACCTTGCGGCCCTGCGAGTCCGTCAGCTTCCCGTCCTCGAGGATCTGCAGAAGGATGTTGAACACATCCGGGTGCGCCTTCTCGATCTCGTCGAAGAGGATCACCGAGTACGGCTTGCGGCGAACGGCCTCTGTGAGCTGACCGCCTTCGTCGTACCCGATGTAACCGGGCGGCGATCCGACAAGACGCGACACGGCGTGCTTCTCCATGTACTCCGACATGTCGATCTGGATCATCGCGTCCTCGTCAGCAAACAGGAACTCGGCGAGCGTGCGTGCGAGCTCGGTCTTCCCGACGCCTGACGGGCCGAGGAAGATGAACGAGCCGTTCGGCCGCTTCGGGTCCTTGATGCCGGCGCGCGCGCGGCGGATCGCCTTCGACACGGCGATGATCGCCGCGTCCTGGCCGATCACGCGCTTGTGCAGCTCCTGCTCCATGTTGACGAGCCGCTGCGACTCCGCCTCGGTGAGCTTGAAGACCGGGATGCCAGTCCACATCGAGACGATGTCGGCGATCTCTTCCTCGCCGATCTGCGGCTGCTCGGTCTGGTCCTGCTCGCGCCACTGCTCCTCGAGCTCCCGCTTCTTCTGCGTGAGCTTGCGCTCCTTGTCGCGGAGCGACGCAGCCTTCTCGAACTCCTGGTTCTCGATCGAGGCTTCCTTGTCCTTGCGGACCTTCTCGATCTCTTCTTCGAGCTCGCGATAGCGCGGCGGTGCCGTCATCGTCCTGATGCGCATGCGCGACGCGGCCTCGTCGATCAGGTCGATCGCCTTGTCGGGAAGCTGGCGGTCCTGGATGTAGCGGCTTGCGAGCGTCGCGGCTGCCTCGAGCGCCTCGTCGGTGATCTTGCACCGGTGATGCGCCTCGTAGCGGTCGCGCAACCCGCGCAGGATCTGCACCGTGTCGTCGGTGGTCGGCTCCTCGACGCGGATCTGCTGGAAGCGCCGCTCGAGTGCGGAGTCGCGTTCGAGGTACTTGCGGTACTCGTCGAGCGTCGTCGC
>JBKJQL010000173.1:0-6087 GCA_046594035.1 Gaiellaceae bacterium | reverse complement strand
GCCCGAGCGCGTCACGAAGCACGTCGTCGCGATCTCGTGGGTGTCGCTCGCGCTCGTTGCAGGTGCCGCGGGCGTGCTCGCACTCGTCAGCGAGCAGATCGTGCGCCGAGTGCTGGGCGCGAGCTACGGCGGCGGGACGGGCGCAGAGCTGGGACGACTCGTCGTCTACCTGGCGCCGTGGATGGTCGCGTCGGTCGCAGTGACCGTCACCTATCCGCTCGTCTTCGTGCGCGGCCGCGGGCGTTGGCTACCAGGGCTCGCCGTGTCGGCAGTTGTCCTGCAGGTCGTCGCGGCCTGGGCGGGCCGCGCGGCGTTCGGCCTCGCCGGGGTCGCAGCCGCACTTGCAGTGACGACGGCGCTCGTCCTGGCCGTGCTGCTCGCCCGGCTCGGCGCGCTGGAGCGGGTTGCCGTAGGCCTTTTCGCCGCTGCGATCATCTGCGGCGGGCTCGCGGCACTGGCCTTCGGCCTCCCGCGCCTCGTCGTCGGCCCCGTTCCTGCTGCGATCGCAGGTTTCGGTTTGTACGCCATCGTGCTCGCAGGGTGGCGTCCAATCGGGTTGCGTGAGGCGTGGGCCTACCTGCGCACGTTGCAGTAGCCTGCCGCCGTGTCGCGCGTGAAAGATCTCGTTCGGCGGCTCGGTCGTACGACGGTCGGCAAGAACCTCATCCACGCCTCGGTCCTGCGCGACCCGGCGCAGCTGCGCTTCCGCAACGTCGAACACTGGCCCGAGACGGTTCGTGGCTTCGAGGACCTCGCATTCATGTTCTCGTCGAACCAGCTCAACCACGGCGTCGCGTCTTTGCAGATCGACGAAGCGGCCCTGCTGTTTCGCCTCGCGCGCGACGTCGAGAGCGGGCCGGTCGCGGAAATCGGCCGGTTCAAAGGCGGCAGCACGATCGTCTTCGCTTCTGCTCTGCCGGCAGGCGTGGAGCTCTGGTCGTACGACTTCCACGTCGCGCTGCGTCCCGACATGCCCGGCCCCGAGCTCGATGAGGAGTTGCGCGCCGCGCTCGTTCGCTTCGGGGTCGACGCGAAGGTGCACCTGCTCGTCGCCGACTCGCGCACGGCCGAGCCGCCCCCCGGCGAGCTCGCGCTCCTCTTCATCGACGGCGACCATTCCTACGAGGGGGCGAAGGCGGACTTCGATCGCTGGAGCACGTTCGTGCGTTTCGGCGGCCATGTGTTGCTCCATGACGCGGTCGACACGGGCGGGTACGGCAACGTCTATCCCGGCGTGGCGCGGCTCGCCGGCGAGATCGGCGCCGACTGGGAGCGTCAGCCGGGCGCCGGCTCGATCGCGCACTTCGTCAAGACGTGAACCTCTACGCGGTCGTCCTGAACTGGAACGGCGGTGACGACACGCTCGCGGCACTTGCGTCGCTCGAGGGGATCCCGACGATCTGCGTCGACAACGGCTCGACCGACGGATCGGACGTTCTCGTCGAGCAACGGTTCCCGAATGTCGAGCTGATGCGCACCGGCGCGAATCTCGGCTTCGCCGGCGGCAACAACGTCGGAATCCGACGCGCCCAGGGCCTGGGAGCCGACTGGGTGCTGCTCCTGAACAACGACGCCGTCGCAGAGCCTGGCCTGGCGGCCGCTCTGGAGCGCGCTGTTCGAGCGCGGCCCGACGCGGGTCTGCTCGCCTGCACGGTGCTTTCCGAGGACGGAGAGACGGTGCAGTACGCAGGCGCGGGCTTCAACAAGTGGCTCGGCTACTCCGGCCGGCTGCAGACGAAAGGGCCGGACGAATTGCGCGACGTGGCCCGCGCCGACGGGGCGGCGATGGCGGTCTCATCGGCGGCGGTCCTGCAAGCGGGGCTCCTCGACCTCGAGCTTTTCGCCTACGTCGAGGACGTCGAGTGGTCGCTGCGCATCAGCCGCGCCGGCTTCGGTGTCGTGTTCGTGCCTGACGCACGCGCGCGGCACAAGGGCTCCGCCGCGACCGGCGGACGCGCGTCAACGACGAACCTCTACTACGACACGCGCAACACGATCGTCGTCGCGGAGCGTCACGCACCGCTGCCGCCAGGGCTCCGCGCAGTGCGGCGCGGGGTGATCGTGGGAGCCCACCTGGCACAGGCGGTCACGCACCCGACGCGCATCGCAGCAGTGCGCGCGGTTCTTGCCGGCTGGCGGGATGCGCGCGCCGGACGGCTCGGTCAGAGAAGCTCGGCGTAGACCGCGTCGGTCGCGCGAGCTGTTTCGTCCCATGAGAACCGCGCGGCGTGCGCGAGCCCGCGCTCGATCCAGGGCTCCGGGTTGTCGAGCACCTCACGTACGGCGTCGGCGATCGCCGACGGGTCGCGCGGGTCGAACAACCGTGCGGCGTCTCCGACCACCTCCGGGAGCGCGGCCGCATTCGAGGACGCGACGGGACAACCGCAGGCCATCGCCTCGAGCGGCGGCAATCCGAACCCTTCGTAGAGCGAGGGGAACACGAGCGCGGATGCGCGCTGCAGCAACGACACGACTTCGGCGCGCGGCACGTGGCCGCGTGCCTCGACGCCCTCCGGCACGTTCGTGAAATCGCCGCCGCCGGTGAGGACGAGCCGCAGGTCGGGCCGCTCGCGGCGCAACAGAGCGAACGCCTCGAACAGCCGGTCGTGGTTCTTGTGCGGCCAGCGTCGCGCCGGATAGAGCAGGAACGGTTCGCGCCCGCCGTCGCCGGGGCGCAGGACGTCGTGATCCAGGCCAAGGGGGATGACGCGCACACGCTCCGGGTCGAGCCGGAGTTTTTCGAGCGCGCGCTCGCGGACGAATTCGCTGATCACGATCACGCGCTGTGCTCCGCGCGCCGAGCGGTCCCACGCAACCGATCGGAACCGTCGCTCCGCCCGCGGGAACAGCTGCGGCAGGTCGAGGTGCTGGACGTCGTGCAACGTCACGACGCTCGGCTTCTCGACGGGCGGGAGGCGGATCGTCAGCGGGTAGTGCACAACGCGCGCGTCGTCGAGGCGCGCCCGTAGCGGCCCGGGCCGGGCGGCGGCCATCCCCATCGCGACGAGGCGTTCCAGGATCGTCTGCGCCTCGCGGTACTCGGTGGCGATCTCCGCCGGCAGGCCTTCCGCGGCGTCCGGCGCAACGGGCGGAAGCAGCACCATGTACTCGTTGGCTCCGACGCGGCCGAGCCCGCGGAGCAGCTCGCGCACGTAGGTCTCGCTGCCACCGAGCTCGCCGGGAACGAGCGTGAGGAGTGAGATGCCGACCATCGCGCGATCGTAGTCTGCTCTCGTGAACATCTTCATCGCGATCCTGCTCGGCGGGTTGACGTCGTCGCTGTACGCGCTCTCGACCTCGCTGCAGGCACTCGAGGCGCGGCGATCGTCGACGTCCGCGGCTCTGCGGGCCTCGCTGCTCGGGGGCCTCGCCCGGCGGCCGCTCTGGCTCCTCGGGACGGCTGCGGGGTTGATCGCCTGGCCGATCCAGGCGTTGGCGCTCTCCCTCGCTTCGGTCGCGGTCGTCTCGCCTGCGCTCGGCCTCGGGCTGATCGTCCTGCTCGTGCTCGGGGTGCGGCTGTTGCACGAGCGGATCGGTGTGCGCGAGATCGGCGGTGCCGTTGCGATTGCCGGGGCGATTGCCGCGCTCGGCTGGGCTGCGCCGCCGGACAGCGCATCCTTCACGCGCGCGGGCCAGGTCGGCGTCGCCGTGCTCCTGGGCCTTGCGGCCATCGCCCCCTACCTCCTGCGCCTGGTCGGCGGTGCCGGCGGGCTCGCCACCAGCATCGCCGCAGGCCTCGCCTGGGCTGCCGTCGGGCTCGCGACGGTGGAGATCGACGCCTCGATCGCGGATCGCCACTGGCTCGCGGGCCTCGCCTGGGGCGCGGGCGTCGCAGCCGCCGGCTGGTCCGGGCTCCTCTCCGAGATGACGGCGCTCCAGACGTGGCCTGCGACGCGGTCGATCCCGGTCGTCTTCGGCCTCGAGATGTCGATCCCCGCAGCCCTGGCGCCGGTCCTGACCCTCGTCCAGCCCGCTCACGCCGTGACGTTCGGCGCCGCGCTCGCGGTCGCCGTGGCGGGGGCAGCGCTCCTCGGCAGCTCCCGCGCCGTCGCACGGGCCGCCCATCCAGCTTCGGAGCGGTTACAAAGCCGCAAACATTGATCCCCACGAGCGGGAATTCGCGGATGGTTCGGGTAAAATGGCCAGATGCAGATGCCGGTTCTCGTGTTCGATCACAAGTCCAAGACCGTCGCGTCCGTTCAGACGGGAGCAAGTAGAGACGTTTTCGCTTCCCAGCGCGAGCAGGTCGGGACGAGTGGTCGGCCGAAGCAGTAGCCCACTGCTCGCGGAAGTCTGACATGAACATCGAGTGGGTCATCCCTTGCCGGTACGTGGAGGTTCACGACAACCTCGCAACGATCAAGTGGCCGGCATCGACACGTACTGGCTGCATGAAGGCCCAGGCCCCTTGCAGGTCGTGCTGGCGGTACGGGCCCTGGCATCGCCCGAGGAGCTCGAAGCAGGGGACGTCCACACGATCACCAACCTGATTCGTGATCCCAGTGGTGCGCAAATCGGCGAAATGACCGGCCAGCTCGAAATTCAGGCGGACACACAGCGGCCCGACTGGCTCGTCGGTCTGACCCTTCCGATCGTCGTGCAGTTCGACGCCTTGCAGGCCGGGACGTACACGGTCGAGGTGGGAATCGACGGGGCGAGCCGCGCGCTTCCGCTTCACGTTGTTCACGGTTCGCCGCCCGGATCCGGCTCCTAAAGGCCGATATCCCACGGGATCGACGCGTCGCGGCCGTCGCACGGGCGGCCCATCCGCTTACAGGGCCGTAATGCGCGGTCTTTACACTCTTCGCAGTGCCTGAGGAGACGACAGACGTCGCCGCCCTCTTTGCGCGGCTGAAGGAGGAGCTTCGCGCCGCCGGGGCGCGCGGCTCCGACGTGACGCCCGCGCAGGTTCGCCTTTCGGTGCGCGACCAGGCCGAGCGTCTCTGGCCGATCTCGGCCGAACGGCCGATCGTCGGCAAGGGCGGTCCGCTCAAGTCCTTCCTGCGCCGGTTCATGCGGTGGTACGTCGAGCCGGCCTTCGCCGACCAGCGCGCCTTCAACGACGCAGTGCTGAAGCTGATCGACGACCTCGACGAGCGCATCAAGCGGCTCGAGTCGAAGTGAGAATCCTCACGTCCCTGGCCGCCGTTCGCTCCCGCCCGGGCAAGCCGGGCTCCGCGAACGGCTCTCGCCGCTGGCGGCACGCGGCCTTCCGGGGTCGTGCAGAGCACTGCCCCCTCCGGCCGCGCACCCCCAGCGACGAGCCAGAAACGTGAGGGTCGCGGTCTGCGCACCGCAGGTCCCGTTCGTGCGCGGCGGCGCGGAGCTGATGGCGGAAGACCTCGTCGTCGCGCTGCGCGAGCGCGACCACGAAGCCGAGCTCGTGACCGTCCCGTTCAAGTGGTATCCCGGCACGCGCGTGCTCGACCAGGCGTTCCTCTGGCGGCTCGTCGACCTGACCGAGTCCGACGGCCGCCCCATCGACCGCGTGATCGCGACCAAGTTCCCGGCCTACGCGGTGCGCCATCCGAACAAGGTCGCGTGGGTGCTGCACCAGTTCCGGCAGGCCTACGACTACGACCGAACCGATCTCGGCCAATTCTCCGAGTCGCCCGAGGATCGCGCGACGCGCGCCGCGATCGAGCGGCTCGACGCGGTTGCGCTCGGCGAGGCGCGGAAGGTGTTCGCAACGTCGCGCAACGTCGCCGACCGCCTGCAGCGCTTCAACGGCATCGACGCGGAGATCCTCCCTCACCCGCCGCAGTCGCTTCCCTACCGCACCGGCGAGTCCGAGGGCTTCGTGCTCTCGGTGAACAGGCTCGACCGCGCGAAGCGGATCGACCTGCTGATCGAAGCCGCGAAGCGCGAGCCGTCGCTTCGCGTCGTGATCACCGGCGAAGGCCCCGACCGCGCGCGCCTCGAGTCACTTGCCTCCGGGCTGAACGGTCAGGTCGAGTTTGTCGGCCGCGTCGACGACGAGCGCCTCGCGGACCTCTACTCGCGCTCGCTCGCCGTGTACTACGCGCCGCTCGACGAGGACTTCGGGATGGTGCCGTACGAGGCGTTTCTCTCTGGCAAGCCGGTCGT
>JBKJQL010000082.1:0-2553 GCA_046594035.1 Gaiellaceae bacterium | reverse complement strand
GCGCCGATGTCGTTCAGGTGGTTCCAGATCCGCTCCAGCTCGAGCAGGATCGTGCGGGCTCGCCGGAGCTCCTCCCCGGGCAGAAGGCCGAGCGCTTGCTCGCAGGCGCTGGCGTAGGCGACGTCGTTGGCGACGTTGCACGCGGCGCACGCACGCTCGACATAGGCGAGTCCTTCCTCCAGCGTCCTTCCTTCCGCCGCTCGCTCGAGTCCGCGGTGCTTGTGGAAGAGCTGCGCGTCGAGGTGGAGGATGCGGTCGCCGACGAGCTGGAAGCGGAAGTGGCCTGACTCGATGATTCCGGCGTGGATCGGCCCGACGGCGAGCTGGTAGACGTCGTCGCCGTGCACCGGCACCCAGCGCCGGAGCGCGGGGTCGTGGTTGACGAGTGGCCGCAGAGGCTCGTGGCCGGCGAAGCGGATCCCGTGCAGGTCGTGGGCTTCGCGCTCGTCCCAGCCGGCGGCCGGCGTGAGGTCGACGATCGTTGGGACGACTCCCTGTTCGGGTGCCGAGCTCTCCAGGCGCGTCGTCCCGTCCGGAGCGACGAGCAGGGTGCGCACGAATGTCCCGTCCGCGTTCGCGTGGAGGCCGGCGAAGCGCGAGCCCTTGGTGAGGGCGACGGCGACGCGCTCCCGATAGGAGGTCGGTGCGGCTGGGCTCGTCATGAGAGACCTCGGAGGAGTGCGTCGACGAGCTCCGAGCCGGGCAACACGACCGCAGACGCGGCAAGGCCGAGCATCAGGACGGCGGAGATGCAGGTCAAGGCGGTGACGCCGCGCAGGCCCGCGACGAGGCCGCGTTCGCGGGGAGGGCTGTCGCCGGCGGTCGTCTCGATCAGAGCGTGCGCGAGGCCGAGGAAGCCGAGTGCGAGCAGGAGCGCGGTTGCGCTTGCAGCCCAGGGGTGCCCTGCCTGGAAGCCGCCGGCGACGATCAGTACCTCGCTGACAAAGAGCGGCGAGGGCGGCAGGCCGGAGAGTGCGGCGAGCGAGATCCCCATCGCGGCGCCGAGCGCGGGCTTGCTGCGAGCGATGCCGGTGACGGGGTGCTCGCCTGCTTGCGGGTCGTGGCCGAGCAGCGGCGTCGCCGCGTAGAACCCCAGCGCCTTGGCGACGGCGTGGGCGGCGATGTGGATCGCGACGCCGGCCAGTGCCAGCGACGAGCCGAAGCCGATCCCGAGCGCGATCACGCCCATGTGCTCGAGGCTCGAGTAGGCGAGCAGGCGCTTCCAGGGCAGCGAGCGCCAAAGGAAGGGCACCGCGACCGCGAGTGAACCGAGCCCGAAGGCGATCAGGACGGTCCGGGTTGCCTGCTCACCGACGACGGGCGCGAGGGCCTGCTGGCAGCGCCAGGCGACGAGCAGCACCGTGGGTAGCAGCGCGGCGGAGAGCAGGGCGGAGACGGGCGGCGGTGCCTCCGAGTGGGCGTCAGGGAGCCAATTGTGTACCGGCGCCAGGCCGATCTTCGCCGCGAGCCCGGCGAGCAGGAGCAGGTAGGCGACCAGCGCCGTCTCGCTGCCGCCGGAGTAGGTCGAGAGCTCCTGCCAGGAGAGTGCGCCGAGCCCGCCGGCGGGGATTTTGGCCCCGAGCATCACGATCCCGAGCAGCGCGACGCCGAGCCCGAGCGTGGTCAGGACGAGGTACTTCCAGCCCGCCTCGAGCGCGCGTGGCTTGCCGCTGAAGCCGACGAGTAACGCCGAGGCGGCGGTGGTTGCCTCGACGAGCAGCCAGGCGGCGCCCAGGTTGCCGGCGAGCGGTATCGCGAGCAGGATCGCCCAGAAGAGATAGAGGGTGGCGTAGTAGATCCTCTGCCGCCGCTCGGGCGAGACGAGCGAGTCGGCGCTGGTAGCGAGGTAGGCCGGTGAGACGAGCACGCTCGCCAGCCCGACCAGGCCGATCACGCCGAGGAGCAGGCCGCCGGCGGCGTCGAGGACAAGCCAGTCGCCGATCAGCGGCTTTCCGGGGGCGGACAGCGCGAGCGCCGAGAGCGTCAGCGCGAGCGCTGCGGTCGGGAGCGCGGCCAGTCGTGCGAGCCCTGGAACGACACCGCTCGGTGCGAGCAGGAACAGCACCGTCGCGAGAACCGGCAGGGCGATCAGTGCGAGTGCCAGCAGTTCGCGGCTAGTCACGCAAGGTCCTCAGGGTGGCACTGTCGGCCGTTCCGAACTCGGCGAAGATCCGCTCGTAGAAGACGACGGCGACGAGGGCGACGAGGATCAGGTCGAGAGCGACGCCGAGCTCGATCGCGACTGCTCCGCCGCTCGGCAGTTGCAGCGCCGCCAGAGCGAGCGCGTTCTCGACGAGGACGATGCCGATGATCTGGAACAGGGTCGCGCGACGGAGCGCTGCGGTAGCGATCCCGAAGGCGACGAGCGCGAGCACGCCACGCTCCGCGTCTCGCGAATCGAGCCCGATCACCGGCACGAGCCAGGTCAGGGAGAGGGCGAGGGCGACGGCGATACCGGCGCGTGCGAGCGGAGCGACGCGCGCCCGCACGGGCCGCACCGAACGCGTGCGCGAGACGAGCAGGAGAAAGAGTCCGGCGAGGACGAAAGCCCGG
>JBKJQL010000028.1:0-3316 GCA_046594035.1 Gaiellaceae bacterium | reverse complement strand
CGCGCGAGAAGATGCCCGAGGAGCTGATTCCCCAGCTCGACTACATCCAGCGCATCGTCGAGGGACTGGGCATCCCGTTCTTGAAGATGCCGGGCTTCGAGGCCGACGACGTCATCGGCACGCTCTCGACGCGCGAGAGCGCGAAGGGGCACGACGTCTGGATCGTCTCCGGCGACAAGGACATGGGGCAGCTGGTCGGCCCGCGGGTCAAGCTCTACAATTCGTTGAAGGCCGGCCAGTCCGAGGCCGAGCTGGTCGACGAGGCGGGCATCGTCGCGCGCTGGGGCGTGCCGCCGTCGAAGGTGATCGACGTGCTGGGCCTCATGGGCGACGCAAGCGACAACGTGCCCGGCGTGCCGGGCATCGGCGAAAAGACGGCCATGAAGTTGATCGCCGATCACGGCTCGCTCGAGGCGGTGCTCGCGGCGGCGCCGACGCTCCCGCAGAAGAAGTTGTCCGAGCGGCTCGTCGAGAACGTCGAGTTGGCAAGGCTCTCCAAGCGCCTCGTGACGATCGACTGCGCGGCGCCGATCCACACGACGTGGGACGACCTGACGCGCCGCCCGCTCGATCCTGCGAAGCTGCGCTCGGCGTACACGGAACTCGAGTTCACGGAGCGCTTGCTGGCGCTCGGAGCGGTCGTGCCGACGGGAACCGGCGCGGACGCGAGTCCCGTCGCGCAATCGCCGACGGGACCCGCGTCCGACCCGCACGTCTATCGCGCCATCGAGACCGCCCAGGAACTCGACACGTTGGTGAAGGCCTTGCGCGCGACGAAGGGCAAGGGCGGGTTCACGCTCGACACCGAGACGACGTCGATCCACCCGACGCGCGCCGAGCTGGTCGGGCTCTCGTTCTCGTGGGCCCAGAAAGAAGCGTTTTACGTGCCGGTCAATCGCGACCCGCCCATGTTCGGCGGCCTGGCCACGCGCGCCAAGGCCGAGGGGTCGCTGTTCGACGTCGAAGGGCCGAAGAGCGGCGACTTGGAGGCCGTGCTCGACAAGCTGCGCCCCGTGCTCGAAGATCCGGCGATCGAGAAGACCGGGCAAAACGCGAAGTACGACATGATCGTGCTCGCGTGCCAGAAGCCGCGCGGCGTCGATGTGCAAGGCGTGCGGTTCGACACGATGATCGCGTCGTGGTGTCTGCGCCCCGACGCGCGGACGCACAACCTCGACGCGATGTCGCTCGAGCATTTGAACGTGACGAAGATCCCGACCAGCGAGCTGATCGGAAAGGGCGCGACGCAGATCACGATGCGCGAGGTCCCGATCGAGAAGGTTTCGACGTACGCGTGCGAAGACGCCGACTGCACCCATCGGCTGCGCGCGCTGTTCGAGCCCCGATTGACCGAGGCGGGCCTCGATCGCGTGTTCCACGAGGTGGAGATGCCGCTCCTGCCGGTGCTCGCGCGCATGGAGCGCACGGGCATCCGCGTCGATCCCGACGCGCTGCGCCGCATGAGCCTGACGCTCGAGGCGCGGGCGAAGATTCTCGAGGAGGAGATCTACGTCGCGGCGGGCGAGGTGTTCAACCTGCGCAGCAACGCCAAGCTCGGCGAGCTGCTGTTCGAGAAGTGGAAGCTGCATGAGATCGCCGGGCGCAAGAAGGCGCGGCGCACCGAGAAGGGCACGGGCTACTCGACCGACGAGCGCACGATGCTCGAGCTCGCGCCCTACCACCCGCTGCCGAGCAAGCTGGTCGACTGGCGGATGCTGACGAAGCTTAAGAGCACGTACGTCGATCCGTTGCCCGAGGCGGTGAATCCCGAAACCGGTCGCATCCACACGACGTTTCACCAGACCGGCGCCGCGACGGGGCGGCTCTCGTCGTCGGATCCAAATCTCCAGAACATCCCCGCGCGGGGCGAGGAAGGGCGCGCCATTCGCGCCGCGTTCGTCCCCGAGCGCGGCTGGAAGCTGGTCTCGGCCGACTACAGCCAGATCGAATTGAGGCTGCTCGCGCACTTGGCCGACGACCCGGGGCTGCTCGCGGCGTTTCGTGCGGGGGAAGACATCCATCGCGCGACGGCGGCAAAGGTGATGGGGGTGGCGCTCGAGGCGGTGACGCCCGAGATGCGCGGGCGCGCCAAGGCGATCAACTTTGGCATCGTCTACGGCATGGGGGCGATGAGCCTCTCGCAGCAAATCAAGGTGACGATGGCTCAGGCCGAGGAGTTCATCGAGGCGTATTTCCGCATCTACCCGAACGTGCGGGCCTACGAGCAACAGGTGGTCGAGGAGGCGCGGCGGACCGGGTCGGTGACGACGCTCATGGGTCGTCGTCGTCCGCTCCCGACCATCAACGACGACGATCAGCGAATCCGCAGCTCGGCCGAGCGCGTGGCGGTCAACACGCCGATCCAGGGCACGGCGGCGGACCTGATCAAGCTGGCGATGATCCAGATCGATCGGCGATTGACCGCCGAGAAGTTCCGCTCGCGGATGCTGCTGCAAGTGCACGACGAGCTCGTGTTCGAGGTCCCGCCCGACGAGGTCGAGAAGCTGACGGCGATGGTCAAGGCCGAGATGTCGGGCGCGCTCGAGGTTTCGGTTCCGATCATCGTCGACGTCGGAGTGGGCGACAACTGGGCCGAGGCGCACTGACGCGCGGCGCGGAGACCCTCGGAGTCGGCGCGGTGACGAGTCTGACGGTCAGCGCGCGCTTGCGGGCCGAGCGGCCGCCGGAGCGCCGCGCAGCAACCCCTCGACGCTTAAGTCCTCGTCGATTTCGGGCCAGTGGATGCCGAATCCGCCTGCGGAGACTTTCCAGTTCCCGCGCTGGCCGGACGTCGCCGCGATCAGCCTTGGAAACCAGGCGATCGGGATGGAGATGGTTCGCCCGTCCGCGAGGTCCACCGAAAGGACGTCGTCATCGACGCGTACGTCGAGGACTCGCTCGCCGGGCTTAGGTTCCGAAGTGCTCATGCCATGCCTCCACGAGGTCGGCCTCGTGTTCCATAAGGATACGCCGGATTCGGCGGAGCTCGACCGCTCGAAATCCGAGGTTGCGTGCGAGTGCCACCGGCTGCAGCCAGAACTTCGCGGAGAGGGCCTATCGATCGATGTGCATGTGGGGCGGTTCACCGGGCTCGTGGCTGAAGAAGTAGACGCGGTAGGGCCCGGACCGGAGTGCGGTTGGCATCGCACGAAAGCCTACGCCGAGGGGAAGACGCCGAGCATCGCACGACCCGTCGAAGTTGTCATATCGGTGGTAGCGGCGCTTCGCCGCTAGAGCTCGACGACGATCGGCGGATGAACCGGGCGGTAGCGGGCGTCGCAGGTGCTCGCGTTGACGAAGCGCGTGCCGTCGCGCG
>JBKJQL010000268.1:0-19822 GCA_046594035.1 Gaiellaceae bacterium | reverse complement strand
GGACGAGCGACCATCTCCTCGACAAGTACGCGCAAGACGTCCCGCCTGCGTGGGCTCCTTTTCCGCTCCACGCCGTCGCCTACTTCGCCGGCGGCTCTGTCGTCCTGCGCAACGCGGACACCGGGAAGCTTGTTTGGCGCGCCCCGATCACGGTCACGCCGTCGAATCTCGTCTGGTCCGACGACGGTCGGTACCTCGCAGCGGTCTCCAGCCAGCGGATCGTCGTCCTCGGCTCGAACGGGACGCCGGTGCGGACCGTGACAACGCTCTCGGAAGGGTTCACCGGCGCCGCGATCCAGCCGGGATCGCACCGGCTTGCGCTCTCGCTGCGCACGGCGACCGGGAGCGAGGTGCGCGTGGTCGACATCGACCGGCCAGGACGCGGACAGCTGCTGTTCGCCGGCCCCGGCGCGTTCGGCAGCATCGTCTGGTCGCCCGACGGCCGCTGGCTGCTCGTGGGCTGGCCGACCGCCGACCAGTGGCTCTTCCTGCGCGGCTCGCGCGTCCGCGCAGTCGGCAACATCCGGGAGCAGTTCCCGCGGCGCGACCACAAGGGCCCGTGGCTGCAGTTCGACAGCCGGTGGTGCTGCAGCGGGTAGCCGGTAGGCTCGGCGCGTGCTGCAGGCAGGCGATCGCGTTCCGGAGGTCACCGTCTTTCTCGGGCCGAACGAGCCCGTGTCGATGGCCGACCTCCTGGAGGACGGGCCGAAGCTGCTCGTCTTCTATCTCTTCGACTGGTCTTCCACCTGAACGAACGAGATGGAGCTCCTGCGTGACAGGAGCGCGGCGTTCGAAGCGGCGGGGGTGCAGCCGGTCGGGGTATCCCGCGACTCGCCGTGGTGTCACATCGCGTGGACTCAGGCGCTCGACCTGAACTACGGGCTGCTCTCCGATTTCAACGGCGACGCGGTGCGCGCCTTCGACATCGCGATCGAGTACCGCGGCTTCCAGGACGTGGCCCGGCGCTCCGCGTTCCTGATCGACGGGACGGGGACGGTACGGAACGCGTGGTACTACGAGACGGGCGACTTGCCCGACGTCGAAGAGTGGGTCGCGGCCTCACAGGCCTTGCAACCGTCCGGCTGACCTGTCTCAATCGGGCGATGGACACTCCCGCAACGGCGCCGGTCGAGGAACGCAAGTCCGGCGCCATCACATATGCACTGCTCGCGATCGTCCTCGTCGTCGCGGCGCTTTTCGCCTTCAACTCAAGTTCGGTGCCGGACCACTGGTACGGGCTCTTCAAGGCGATCCACGTCACGTTCGCCGTTCTCTGGGTCGGCGGCGGAGCCATGATCACGCTCCTCGCGATCGTCGCCGAGCGTTCGGATGACCCGCTGCAGATCGCGAACGTCGCACGCCAGGCGGCAACCGTCGGTGAGAAGTTCTTCGCCCCCGTCGGGCTCGTGGCGTTCCTGATGGGCGTCGCGATGATGCTGAACACCAACTGGGGCTGGGGGAAGTTCTGGGTGGTCGTCGGACTCGTCGGCTATGCGGCGACGTTCAGCATCGGACTCGGATTGATCGCACCCACCATGAAGAAGCTGCACACGCTGATCGAAGCCAACGGACCGACGCACCCCGATTCGCTCGCGCTGATCAAGCGCGTGATGCTGATCCTGCGCGCCGACGCAGCACTGCTGCTGATCGTCGTGCTCGACATGGTGACCAAGCCGTTCGCCTAGGTCAGTAACTCAGCAACCTGGTTAAAGGGCGAACCAGGTTGCATGTGACCAGCGGGCATCGAGCCCGCTGGTCACATTCCCATCGCGTGGTAGCCGGCGTCGACGTAGAGCGTCGTGCCGGTCACGTTCTTCGCGTCCTCGCTCAGCAGATACGCAGCCGCTGCGCCGACGTCGTCGGAGTCGATGTGACGGTGGAGCGGCGCGCGCTCCTCGAACATCGACTCCATCGTCGTGAAGCCGGCGATCGAGCGTGCTGCGAGCGTGCGCACCGGCCCCGCCGAGACGGCGTTGACGCGGATGTTCTTCTCGCCGAGCTCCCAGGCGAGGTACTTCACCGCCGAGTCGAGAGTCGCCTTGGCGACGCCCATCACGTTGTAGTGCGGCACGGCGCGTTCGCCGCCGAGGTAGGTCATCGTCACGATCGAGCCTCCGCCCGCGGCCTCCATCAATGGCTCCGCAGCGCGGGAGGTGGCGACCAGCGAATAGGCGCTGATGTCGATCGCCATCCAGAAGCGATCGCGGGGCGTATCGGTGAAGCGGCCCTCGAGATCCTCGGCCGCAGCGAACGCCACGGAGTGCACCAGGATGTCGAGCTTCCCGCCGAAGACGTCGGACACCTCACCGAAGACGCGCGCGATCGCGCCGTCGTCGCGAACGTCGAGCTCGGTCACGAGCGGGCTCGAGACGGACTCGGCCAGGTCGCGCACGTTCTTCTCGATGCGCTCGCCCTGGAAGGTGAAGGCGAGGTTCGCCCCGCCCGCCGCCAGGCGCCGGGCGATCGCCCACGCGATCGAGCGCTTGTTGGCGACCCCCAGGATCAGGGCGTTCTTTCCCTCGAACACGGGGCGACTTTAACCGTGGATCGGCTAGGGTGCGGGACCTTGCGTCGCCCCCTGATGCTGACGGCGGTTATCGGACTCGTGGCGGCGACCTCGGCGTCTGCCGCACTCACCCCGATTCGGCGCGACGCGCGCGAGGCAGGGCTCCCCCGCGTGCGCGCCGGCGTGCTCCACGTGCCTGCGGCACAGCAGCGCGGTTGGGCGCGTGTGATCGTCCGGCTCTCGGCACCGCCGCTTGCCGCCTGGAGCTCCAGCCGGTCGCTGTCCTCCGCGTCCCGCGCGCACCACCTCGACGTTCGGAGCGCAAGCGCGAAGGCGTACCTCGTGCAACTTTCGCGTCAGCAGGACGCGGCCGCCGCAGCGGTTCGCGCCGCGATCCCGAGCGCCAAAATCCAGGGGCGTTTTTCGATCCTCCTGAACGGCCTGACGGTGCGGCTGCCGGCGAAGTCGCTGGCGAAGCTGCTTCGCGTCAACGCCGTCACGAAAGTCTTTCCCAACCTCTCCTATTACTCGACGATGGACCGCGGCCCGTCGGTGATCAAGGCAACCGACCTGCAGGCTGCGACGGGCGACAAGGGCCAGGGGATGAAGATCGCCGTCGTCGACACGGGTGTCGATCCGTCGAGCCCGTTTCTCGCCCCGGCCGGCTTCGCGTATCCCGCGGGCTTCCCGCGCGGCGACACGAAGCTGACGACGCCGAAAGTGATCGTCGCGCGCTCGTTCCCCGGCCCGGTGCGCGACAAGCTGAGTGCGACGGCGTTCGACAAGTCGGAGCCGCACGGCACGCACGTCTCGGGGATCGCGGCGGGCGACGAAGGGACGACAGCGCCGGCCGGGCCCGACCATCCCGCAACGGCGAACCTCGCGGGCGTCGCGCCGAAGGCGTGGATCGGCAACTACCGCGTGTTCACCGTTCCGACGCCGCTCGGCCATCAGGCGAACACGCCCGAGATCGTGCACGCGTTCGAGTCGGCGGTCGCCGACGGGATGAACGTGATCAACTTCTCGGGCGGCGGGCCGCAGACCGATCCCGCGAACGACGCGATGTACGAGACGATCCGCAACGTCGCACTCGCCGGCGTCGTGCCGGTGATCGCGGCCGGGAACGACCGCGAGGACTTCGGGCTGGGCACCACGGGATCGCCGGGCACCGCTCCGGACGCGATTGCCGTCGCCGCCACGTCCAACAACCACGTGTTCGCCCCTGCGCTCGGCGTCGTGGGCGGCCCGCCGTCGCTGGGCGCGATCCCGCTGCAGAGCGCGGGCGGCGCACCGTTTCCGGGCGCGTGGTCGACGCTCGACCAGACGCTCGTCGACGTCACCTCGATCCTCGGCAAGGACGGCAAGCCCGTCGAGTCGCATCTCTGCGGCTCCGCCACCGGCCCGAACACGACACTCGGCACGCTGCCCAAGGGCTCGGTGACGGGGAAGATCCTGCTTGCCGATCGCGGTGTGTGCACCTTCATCTCGAAGGCGGAGCGGGCGGTCATCGGCGGCGCAGCGGGCCTGATCCTGATCGACAACCGTTTCGGCGAGGCGAACCCGATCCCGGTCCGCCTGCCGCTCGCCGGCGGGATGATCTCCGACCTCGAAGGCAAGCAGTTGCGCGCGTACCTCGCGGCGCACAACGGCCAGGGCGCGATCCGCGTGACGAGCGGCATCCAGGAGATCCCGACGAATCGCGGCGGGATCATCACGAGCTTCTCGTCCGCAGGCCCGACGGACTTCGGCCACCTGCTGAAGCCCGACATCTCCGCCCCGGGCCTCGACGTGCTCTCCTCGACGCCGCCCGCGACGATCGGCTCGACGTTCGCCGTCTTCGCAGGCACGTCGATGGCGACGCCGCACATCGCAGGCGCGGCCGCACTGCTCCTTCAGAGGCACGCAGGCTGGACGCCGTACCAGGTGAAGTCCGCGCTCATGGCGTCGGCCGGCCCGGCGTGGGGCGACACCGCCCGGACGCAGGAGGCCGCGGTGCTGCTCGGTGGCGCCGGGCTCGCGAACGTCCTCGCGGCCAACGATCCGAAGATCTTCACCGACCCGCAGTCCCTCTCGTTCCAGCGCATCAACGTCTCGCCCGGCGCGCAGCGGACGTCGATGCTGCTCACCGTCTCGGACGCGAGCGGCGGCGCGGGGAACTGGACGGTCTCGCTCGCGCCGCAATCGCAGACGGCGGGGGTGCAGATCGACGTCCCGGGAACCATCGCTCTCGCATCGGGGGGCGACGTCGCGCTCCCCGTGATCGTCCGCGCCTCGGCTGACGCCGCGATCGGTGAGAACTACGGCTTCGTCGTCCTCTCCGGAAACGGCGTCCAGCGCCGCGTCCCCTACGCCTTCCTGGTCGAGCGCCCGGCGCTCCGCAACGCGCCGTTCGTCGCGCTGAAGAAGCTGCAGACCGGCGACACCGCAGTCGGCACAAGTCTGGTCTCCTCCTACTGCTGCCCGGCGGCTCCGTTCGGGCCGCCCCCGACGTACACCGGCCCGACGATGAACCAGGACGGCGCCGAGCACCTGTACTCGATCGAGATCACCGAGCCGATCGTGAACTTCGGCGTCTCCGTGCTTGCTGCATCGCCCGGTGCGCTCATCGATCCGTTCGTGCTCGGTTCGAAGAACGAGAACGACGTTCAGGGCTACGCGGGCATCCCGACAGACGTGAACGGGCTCACGTTCGACGCGAATGTCGACGTCGGCGCGGCGGGTGCGCAGTTCCCGCGACTGCAGCGCTTCTACGTCTCCGTCGACTCCCGCGCCGATCCGTTTACGAACAAGTCGCAGAAGGGCAAGTATTTGCTGAACGCGTGGATCGACGACCTGACGCCGCCGTCGGTTCGCGTGCTGACGACGCGTGTTACCACCGGTCGGCCGCTGATCGTCGCTCAGGCGGTGGATGCCGGAGCGGGCGTCGATCCGCTCTCACTCGTGATCAACTACTCGGGCGCGCTCGTCGGGGCCTCCGCCTACGACCCGATCAGCGGGTTGGTCGTCTTCGGCATCCCGGCCGCTGCACCGAAGTTCAAGACGGGCAAGACGAAGCTGGTCGTGATGGCCTCCGACTACCAGGAGGCAAAGAACATCAACACGGTAGGCAACGACATCTATCCGAACACCCGGTTCAAGCAGGTGAAGCTGAACGTCGTGAACGCCCCCACTGTGACGTGGGTCGAGCCGCCGGCGAACGTGTGCGCGTTGAAGTCCGAACGCCTGATTGTGGTCGCCGACTCGACCAAGAAAGTGAAGCGGGTCACGTTCACGGACAACGGCAAGCGCGTCGGCGTCGACAAGACGGGCAGCGGGGTCTACTCCGTGACGTGGAAGACGGCGAAGCTCAAGAAGGGCAAGCACAAGCTTCTCGCAACGGTGACCGATGCAGCCGGCCGCGAGGTCGCTGCGGGGCGCGTGCTTCGCGTCTGCAAGTAGCCGTCGTCACCGGAGCGTCGTCGGGAATCGGCGCGGAACTGGTCCGTGCGCTACAAGCGCGCGAGACGCTCGTGATCGGGCTCTCCCGCCGGACGTCGGAGGCGGACGAACACGAGGCGTGCGACGTCTCGGACCGGGCCTCCGTCGAGGCTGCCGCGGCGCGCGTGCTCGGGCGGCACCCGCGGATCGACCTGCTCGTGAACAACGCGGGCATCGGCGCGCGCGGGAACTACCTCGACGTCGACCCCGAAGTGATCGAGCAGGTGATGCGAGTCAACTACCTCGGCTCGGTCTGGTCGACGCGCGCATTCCTGCCGGGGCTCGGTGAACGGTCGCACGTCGTGAACCTCGTCTCCGTCGCAGGCACCGTCGCCCTCGGCCCCTACTCGGCGTCGAAGCACGCGCAGCTCGCGTTCTCACGCTCGATGGCGGTCGAACTGGCGCCGCGCGGCATCTCGGTGCATACGGTGAACCCCGGCTTCGTCGAGACCGAAGGCTTCCCGCAGCGCCGGCGCTTTGGCCCGCTCATGTCGAAGATCGTCGTCGACCCGCCACTCGTCGTGGAGCGGTTGCTCGAAGCGGTCGACAGGGACAAGCGCGAGATCTTCGTGCCGCGCTGGTATCGCATGATCGCGTGGGGCCAGGCGCTTGCACCCGGGCTGGTCGCTAACGCGCGAGCACGTACCAGCCGACGACGGCCTCGTAGCCGCTAGGCGCGAGGCCGAGGGCATGCTCGCGCGCATCGCCTTCGCATCCGGCCAGATCGAGGTAGGTCTCGAGGTCGCGCGGCTCGTGCACCACCTCCTCCCGCAACAGCTTCAGGCTGTTCGAATCGAAGAGCCCGCGCAGGTCGGCGTCGGCGAGGACGCGAGTCGTCGACGCATCGCGCGCGTGCTCGAAGCGGGTCAGGTCGAGCCCGGCGAGCGGGTCTGCGGGTGCGAGCTGGTCGACGACGAGGATCGTTCCCCCCGGACGCGTGACGCGCACGAGCTCGGCAACGAGCAGCTCCGGTCTCGGAGTGTGGTGCAGCGTGCGCAACGTGCCCGCGAAGTCGAAAGAAGCAGTGTCGAACGGAAGGTTCTCACCGTCTGCGAGGAGCACCTCGACGTTCGCGGGCGCGTCCGCGCGCGCACGTGCGGCGAGCTCCTCGTCGATCTCGACCGCGACGACCTCGCGGACGTGGGGCGCGAGCGCGAACGCCAGCGCTCCCGCACCCGCCCCAACATCGAGCGCGCGCTCATCGCCCGCCAGATCCACCAGGCGCCCCAGACGCTCGGCCAACGCGGCTGCACGCTCCCGCTGCAACGCCGCGCGGCGCTCGACGTTGGTCACGAGTCGGTCACCACGCGCCTGGCGCGCGTCGGGGCAGTGTTGATCCCGCACGCGAGCTCATACGTGATCGTATCCGCGACCCGCGCGTGCTCCTCGAGCGGCATGCCGTGCCCCACGATCGTCACGGGCGTGCCCGGCGGCAGCTCGCGGTCGAGCTCCACAGCGGTGGCGTCCATCGACACCGCGCCGATCACCCGGCGGCGCTCGCCGCCGACGCGCACCTCCGTTCCCGTGAGGTCGCGGCGAAAGCCGTCGGCGTAGCCGACGGGCAGGATCCCGATCCAGGTGTCGCGTTCCGCGAGGAAGCGTCGGCCGTAGCCGGTCGACTCCCCGCTCTGCAACAGCTTCGAGTACGCGATCTCGCTGGCCCACGAGAGCACCGGCTCGAGGCCGTCCTCGCCCGGATCGGTCCCGAACGGCGACAGCCCGTAGAGCGCGATCCCGCAGCGAGCTGCGTCGAACCGCGACTCCGGCAGGCGGAGCGCGGCGGCGCTGTTCGCAACGTGGCGCGTGAGGTGGGAGAGCGACTCGGTGGCCTCTTTGAAGCGCTCGATCTGCACGCGCGCGAACGCAGGATCGCTGTCGGCAGTCGCGAGGTGTGTCATCACGCCGACCACCTCGCGTGAGAGTGATGGCAGCTCGGAGGCGCCCCACCTCCCCATCCCGGTGTCGAGCTTCACGTGCACGGCGACACCTTCGGGAATGTCGTGCGCGGAGACGACGAGCGCGAGGTCGGCGTCGCGGGCCCGCGCGATTTCACGACTCGACGCGGGCCCGAGCACGAGGATGCGCGCGGTCGGGATCTCGTCGCGGAGCGCAAGTGCCTCCGGCACGGTCGCGACACAGAGGGTCGTCGCACCCGACGCGAGCGCCGCATCCGCACAGTCGACGGCGCCGTGGCCGTACCCATCCGCCTTGACGACCGCCCAGAGCTCAGCGCCCTCGAGCGCGCGCAGCAACGTCTTCGCGTTGCGCCGCAGCGCGCCCAGGTCGATCGTGATCTCGCTTCTCACGTCAACGGAGCGCGCTGCAGGCCGTGTCCGGCGAGCGCGCGCTGCAGTGCCGGAAGCAGGTCGGATGCAATCAGCCCGGGCTGCGGCTCCACGAGCTCTGCGGCGACGCCGTGCGCAACGGCCGCAGTCGCGGCGGCCAACCGCGCGTCCATGCCCTTGGCGAGGAACGCGGCGACGATGCCGGTCAGCACATCACCGGTGCCGGCAGTCGCGAGCGCGGGCGTGCCGTAGGTCGCGACGAGCACGCCCTCACGCGGTGCGGCGACGATCGTGTCCGCGCCCTTGAGCAGCACGACCGCGCCGAAGCGCGACGCCGCGCGGCGCGCCGAATCGAGGCGATGCGCGTCGATCTCGCCGCTCTCGATGCCCAGCAGCCGCGCCAGCTCCCCGGCGTGCGGGGTCAGCACCGTCGGCGCCGAGCGGGCGAACGGCTCGAGCTCCCAGAGCGCGTCGGCGTCGAGCACGACAGGAACCGTCAGCTGCTCCAGGAGAATGCGCACGAGCTCGACGGTGCCGTCGCTGCGACCCAGGCCCGGGCCGATCGCGACTGCGCTTGCTTTCTCCGCCGCTTCGAGAATCGCGTCCGCGGACCGCGGCAACAACCGTCCCGACGAGTCCTCCGGCAGCGGGCGCTTCACGACCTCCAGCAGCGAAGTCTCGAGGACGGGCAGGGCCGATTCCGGCGCGGCGACCGCGACGTAGCCCGCATCGGCGCGAAATGCAGCGAGCGCAGCGAGCATGGGCGCACCGGTGAGCCCGCGCGAGCCGCCGACCACGAGCACGGAGCCAGCCGTGTACTTCGTCGAGTCGCGGCGCTTGCCCGGCACCTCGAGCAACGCCGAGGCGGGCAGGAGCGCGTGCTCGTGCTCGCGTGGCCGCAGGCCGATCGGCGCGATGTGGACGGAGCCGGCGTGGAAGAGGCCGGGAGCGATCGCGAGCCCGACCTTCACGGCCCCGAATGTGACCGTCACGGTTGCCCGCACCGCGGCGCCGGGCACCTCGCCCGTCGAGGCGTTCACTCCGGAGGGAACATCGACGGCCACCACCGGCCGGCCGGCCGCGTTCATCAGCTCGATCATCCGCGCGGCGTCCTCGCGCGGCGCGTCTTTCAGCCCGATCCCGAGCAAGGCGTCGACGATCACATCGGGCGCGCCGAGGTCACCGACGCCGTCCACGACCTGCACTGCACGCCCCGCGTCCTCGAGCACGCGCGCGCACACCTTGCCGTCACCGCCGTTACTCCCTTTCCCGCACACGACCGTCACGCTTCCCGGGAACTGGCGCAGCACGAGCTCCGCAACCGCGGCGCCCGCGCGCTCCATCAGCTCATCCATCGGCCCCTGGTGCTCCTCTTCGGCGCGCCGCGTCTCCTCCGCGGTCAAAAGCGGCTGGAGCCTCACTCGTCTGCCTCAACGACCACCGCAACCGCCGCCGCGAGCTCGCGCGAATGCGTCATCGACAGCTCGATCTTCCCGGCGCCGACCTTCTCCGCCCACTTCGCGGTCCGGCCGGAGAGAAAGACGCCCGGTTTCGGACGTCCGCGAACCTCGATCTCCTTCCACGTGAAGTAGACGCCCGACCCGAGCGCCTTGCCGACCGCCTCCTTGGCCGCGAACCGGCCAGCGTAGTGTTGTGGCGGGTTCGGCTTCGAGTCGCAGTACGCGCGCTCGGCATCGGTGAAGCAGCGCTCCTTGAAGCTCTCTCCGTGACGTGCGAGCGCATGGCGGATGCGCTCGATCTCGATCAGGTCGACGCCGATTCTTATGAGTTCGACTCCAGCCAGTCCGGGACCTGCGCGATCGAGGAGACGATCCCGTCGGGCTGGATCGTCGAACGCTCGACGTCGTCGGGACGGAATTTTCCGGTGCGCACGAGCAGGGTCTTCATCCCGTGTTTGTGCGCGCCGACGATGTCGCCTTCCAGGTCGTCGCCGATCATCCAGGTCAGTCCTGCCTCCGCATCGAGCGCCTCGAGTGCTGCGGCGAAGTACGCGTTGCTCGGCTTGCCGAGAACGGTCGCCTCGATCTCGGCGGCGTACTCGAGCCCCGCGACGAACGCACCCGCGTCGAGGCGTGCGCCGTCGGCGGTCTGCCACCAGCGGTTCTTGTGGAGGCAGTACAGCTCGGCTCCGGCCTCGAGCTCGTGAAAGGCACGGTTCAGGTTGAGGTACGAAAAGACGCGCCCCGTTTCCTCGCCCTCGTCGGCGCCGCCGAGCAGAACGGCGTCGACGTTCATGCCGACGAGCTGCAGCCCCTCGAGGTCGTCGAGGAGGCCCGGCATGGTCAGCGCAAGCACCCTCTTGCCCTTCAGGGCGCGGGCCGCGACCGCGCCTGTCGTCTGCAGTTCCTCGTCGTCGATCTCGATCCCCATCGTCCGCAGCTGCTCCCCGATCTGGGCGCGGGGGCAGGTCGTGGAGTTCGTGACGAAGCGAATTCGGTGCCCATCCGCCCGTAAACGGCGCACCGCAGCGGCCGCTCCTGCGATCGGCGCACCTGAAACGTGCAGGACGCCGTCCACGTCCAGGAGAATTGCCGCCATGGACGTCGAGTCTATTCGGTCCGAGGTCGCCTTCCGGTTCTCACGCTCGAGCGGACCGGGGGGTCAGCACGCGCAGAAGAGCTCGACGCGCGCGGAAGCATTGTTCGACGTCGAGGAGTCCGCCGCGCTAACTCCGGCGGAGAAGACGCGTGTGCTCGCGAAGCTCGGCCCCGTCGTGCGTGCGGCTGCTCAGGACGAGCGGTCGCAGCTGCGAAATCGGGAGCTGGCGACCGAGCGCGTGATCGAACAGCTTCGCGAGGCGACGAAGGTTCGGCGCAAGCGTACGGCGACGAAGCCGACCAAAGCCTCGAAGGAACGGCGGCTCGAGGAGAAGAAACGCCGCGGTCGGACGAAGCAGCTTCGGCGATCCACAGAGGACTGACTAACCTCCGCCGCGTGGACGAGCACGGGAAGATCATCGAGGAGGCGCGCAAGCAGGTCGCGGGCGGCAGCGCGCTCAACGCGTCCGCCTTCGAGGCGCGGATCCGCGCCGCAGGCGGCGATACCGAGCCCGCGCTGAAGCAGCTGGCGCGCATCGTCTCGGTGGGGCGCGCGCGCGCACTGATCGCCGGGCCGCCGAAGCACGAGCCTGCGCCGCCTGAGCCTCTGCGCCGTCAGCTCGCCCTCAGGGCCAAGCCGACGATCACGGGGAACATGGACGTCCGGCGCGAGCGGCGCAGCGACAGGTTCGTGCTGGAGTGGACGACGGAGCCGAAGGTCGTCGCCTGGGACGTGCGCGTCAGCGAGCGCCCGGACGTCCGCGGCGACTACATCGTCCGCGAGGAACGCTCGCTGCCGGCTGACGCGACGTCGTTGGAGCTGCCCCTCGGCGACAGTCCGCTAAGGGTCCACCTCCTGGGACGCGATCGCGGGGGCCGGCTCGTCCGGCGGGCGATCGTTTCCGCCCTCACCCGCGACGGCTGGGGCGAGCGCTGGGAGCGCCGCGCCAGCGCATCTTGAACCGAGACGAGAGGAGCACCGTGAAAGCCACCCACTACCGCTGGGACGACCTGCCGAAGGAGGCGCTCAAGCCGGACCTGCACCGACGGCTGATCTCCACCGACCGGATGATGCTGGCCCACGTCTACCTCGATGCAGGGGCCGTCGTGCCGAAGCACGCACACGAGAACGAGCAGCTCACCTACATCCTCGAAGGGACACTGCGCTTCTGGCTGGGTGAGGACGAGGCGGAGACGATCGACGTGCACGCGGGCGAAGTGCTGCACATCCCGTCCAACCTGCCACACAAGGCCGAGGCGCTCGTACAGACGCTGGACGTGGACGTCTTCTGCCCGCCGCGTGCGGATTGGCTCGACGGATCGGACGCGTACCTCCGCCGCTAGCGAGTGGCTAGAACTGGCGGCCGGGACGATCCGAGCGCGAGTCGGCGCCATACCGGGCGGCCAGCGCGAAGAACGCGAGAATCACGATGAGTGCGAGGAATGCGGTCATGGCATCAGCATGCCTAGCAGGGACTATCAGCACAAATCGTGATAGTGTTGCTATCGATCATGGAACCTGATAGCTGGCTCGGCGTTGAACTTCGTCATTTCGCGGCACTCCAGGCCGTCGCCTCGGAAGGATCCTTCGGTCGCGCAGCCGAGCACCTCGGCTACACCCAATCGGCGATCAGCCAGCAGATCCAGACACTCGAGAAGATCGTCGGCGAGAAGCTCCTGGAACGCCCGGGTGGGCCTCGCCCCGTGTCCTTGACCGAGGCCGGCCGGCTGCTCCTCCGTCACGCGGAGTCGATCGTGGCGCGGCTCCAGGCCGCTCAGGCCGACCTGCACGCGCTTCGGAGCGGCGAAGCAGGCGTCCTGCGGGTCGGCACCTTCCAGTCGGCGGGCGCCCGCCTGCTCCCGGACATCATGCGCCGCTTCCGGGACCACTGGCCGCAGATCGAAGTCACCCTCGAGGAGCGGGACAGCGATGCCGAGCTTGCGGACATGGTCGAGCGCGGCGAGCTCGACGTGGCATTCGTGCTGCCGCCGTTCGGCGACAAGCCCCTGGAGACGATCGAACTGCTTCGCGACCCGTACGTGCTCGTCGTCGCCAACGGCACCCCGCTCTCGAAGGCCAAGACGCCGCCGACCCTCGCGCAGATCGCGGCCGAGCCCCTGATCGGGTTCCGCGCGTGCCGCTCGATGGATCCGTTCGAGTCGGCACTTCGCGCCGCGGGCTGCGAACCGAACTTCACGTTCCGCACCGACGACAACGGCACGGTGCAGGGGATGATCGCCGCCGGCATCGGTAGCGCGGTCATGCCGCGGCTCACGGTCGATGCCTCGGATCCGCGGATCACGGTGATCGAGCTGGGGAGCCGCGTCCCGCCGCGGATGATCCACGTGGCGCGACATCGCGACCGCTACCACTCGGCGGCGGCCCGCGCGTTCGTGGAGACGGCGCTCGACCTCGTCTCGCACGAGCAGCTCGCCGCCTAGCTCAAGCATCTAGCTCAGCGTCAATCCGAAACGGGGCGGCCTCACCAGGCTGCGGCACCCGGGTCAGCCGCCCCGTCCCAGGAGAGGGCAACGCACGCAGTAAGCGTTCCACCTCGCATGGTGGCAGCGGAGACAACGGCTGCCATCCCCGTTTCGGGTGGGTGGCCTACCCCTGGTTACTCGACCGTGACGGTCTTCGCCAGGTTGCGCGGCTGGTCGACGTTCAGGCCACGCAACCGGGCAATGCGGTAGGCGAGGAGCTGCAGCGGCAGGATCGCGAGCGCCGCCTGCAGGAACGCCGGTGACTGCGGGACGTAGATGACGTCGTCCGCGTGGTGCTGGATGTCCTCGTTGCCGTCGGTCGCGATCGCGATCACGTGTGCGCCCCGCGCGCGTGTCTCCTGGATGTTCGAGACGATCTTGTCGTAGACGTGGGTCGCCGTCGCGACGACCACGACCGGGGTTCCTTCCTCGAGCAGCGCGATCGGGCCGTGCTTCATCTCGCCGGCGGAGTACGCCTCCGTCGGGATGTAGGAGATCTCCTTCAGCTTGAGTGCGCCCTCGAGTGCGACGGGCAAGCCGATGTGGCGGCCGAGGTAGAGGAAGAAGGGCTCGTTGTAGTACCGCTGCGCGACGTCCTCGATCGGGTGGTCGTCGTCGAGGAACCGCTGCATTTTGTTCGGCAGGTCGTACAGCTCGTCCATGATGAACTCCTGCTCGTCCCTCGGCATCGTGCCGCGGCACTGCGCGAGCTTGAGGCCGACGAGGAACAGCAAGGCGATCTGTGCGGTAAAGGTTTTCGACGCGGCGACACCGACCTCGAGGCCGGTCCGCGTGTACAGCACGGAGTCGACCTCACGCGTGATCTGGGAGCCCATCATGTTCGTGATCGCAACGGTGCGCGCGCCTCTTTCGCGTGCGAGCTTCATCGCCTGGATCGTGTCGCGGGACTCGCCGGACTGCGAGATGCCGATCACGAGCGTTCCGGGGTCGAGCACCGGGTTGCGGTAGATCCACTCGCTCGCGACGTCAGGCTCGACCGGCAGCCTCGCCCACTCTTCGATCGCGTAGCGACCGACGACACCTGCGTGGTAGGACGTGCCGCAGGCGACGATCACGATGCGCTTCAGGTCGCGCAGCTCCTCTTCGGTCATGCCGAGTCCGTCGAGGACCAGGTGGCCGTGGCGCACGCGGTCGCCGATCGTCTCGGCAACACCCCCCGGCTGCTCGAAGATCTCCTTGAGCATGAACGTCTCGTAGCCCGAGCGCTCCGCTGCGTCGTCGTCCCAGTCGACCTCGACCACGTCGTGCTCGACGGGCTCACCGGTGTCGGCACGAACGAACGTGACGCCCTCCGGCGTGACCGAAGCGACATCACCGTCGTCGGGGAACTGAACGCGGCGCGTTTCCGCGAGGAAGGCTGCCAGGTTCGACGCGACGAAGTTCTCGCCGTCGCCGAGACCGACGACCATCGGCGTCTGGTGCCGCACGCCGACCAGGTGGTTCGGATGGTCGTGATGGATCACGACGAAGGTGAAGTGGCCTTCGAGCCGTCCGTAGGTGTCGCGCACGGCTGCGACGAGATCGCCGTCGTAGGCGTCCTCGAGCAGGTGCGCCACGACTTCGGCGTCCGTCTCGGACGAGAACTGGTGGCCGGCCTTCTGCAAGTCGAGGCGCAGCTCGCGGTAGTTCTCAACGATCCCGTTGAGCACGATCGACATCTTGCGGTCGTCGCACGCGGTGAGCGGGTGCGCGTTCGCCTCGGTGACCCCGCCGTGCGTCGCCCAACGGGTATGGCCGAGACCGGTCGTCGATTCGGAGACGTTCGACTCCGCAGCGTCGATCAGGAACTGAAGGTTCCCGACGGCGCGAACGTACTCGAGGCCCCCCGCTTCGAGGAGCGCAATGCCGGCCGAGTCATAGCCGCGATATTCCAGGCGTTTGAGCCCCTGGAGCAGCAGCGGCCTCGAGGCCCGGCTGCCGACGTATCCGATGATCCCGCACATCCGGAGCCTCCTTCTCTACCCGGTCGATGACCGGAAATTGCCCCCGAAAAGCCTCCTGAAAACACAAAAGCCCGGCTGCAGGCCCGACCCTGCGTTGGGGCGGAAAACTTAGCCGAGCTCTCGTCGAACGAGCATCGCGATCCTACCACAGGCCTCCGCCGCGACCTCGGCATTTTGGGCCTCCGCGAGCACCCGAATCAGCGGCTCGGTGCCCGAAGGACGCACCAGAACACGGCCCTGGCCGTCCCACTCGCGATTCAGCCGGTCCACCTCGTCCAGCACGGCCTGCGAGAGCTCGTTGTTCTCCACCTGGACGTTTTCCTTGGACTGGGGCCAGCGTGCCATTACCGATGCCACGTCGCTCAGCTTGCGCCCCTTGAGCGCACCGCAGAGCAGCAGTCCGGCGGCGAGACCGTCGCCGGTCACATGATCGCGGAGATAGATCACATGGCCGGACTGCTCGCCGCCGAGCAGCGCGCCTTCGCGCTGCAGCGCCTCGAGCACGTAGCGGTCGCCGACGTCCGTCGTGTGGACGGTGATGCCGCGCTCGCGCATCAGCGCGTGGAAGCCCAGGTTCGTCATCACCGTGACGGCGACCTGGTCGACCTTCTGATCGAGCGCCAGGATGGCGATGATCTGGTCGCCGTCGATCGCTTCGCCGTTCTCGTCGACCGCGAGCATGCGGTCACCGTCGCCGTCGAACGCGATGCCGAGGTCGTAACCACCGTCGACAACGGTGCGCTGCAAGAGCCCGAGGTCGGTTGCGCCGCAGCCGACGTTGATGTTGTTGCCGTTCGGCGCATCACCGATCGCGTGCACCTCCGCCCCGCACTGTTCGAAGGCGTGCGGAGCAAGTCCGGAGTACGCGCCGTTCGCGCAGTCGACGACGATGCGCAGTCCGTTCAAATCGGTGCCGAACCGCTCGAGGATGTGCTGGAGATACGAGTCGGTCGCGACTTCCACGCGCTCGATGCTCCCCTGGTCGATCCCCGGCGCTGCGATCAGGAGCTCCTCGATCTGCTCCTCGGACGCGTCGGAGAGCTTGCGGCCCTGCGCGTCGAAGAACTTGACGCCGTTGTACTCCGGTGGGTTGTGCGAGGCGGAGATGACGACGCCGAGGTCGAGCGCCAGGAGCGCGACCGCGGGTGTCGGGAGGACGCCCCCGAGGATCGCGTCACCGCCGACGGAGACGACCCCGCGCGCGAACGCCTCTTCCAGTTCGGGGCCTGACGCACGTGTGTCCCGGCCGATGAAGACCTTCGATGCACCGGTCCAGGTGGCCGCTGCCCGGCCGAGACGCTCGACGAGCTCCGGCGTCAGGAACTCGCCCACGACGCCGCGCACCCCGTCGGTGCCGAAGTACTTCCTAGCCATGAAGCGGGGTTACCGCTTGCTGAACTGCGGCGCCTTGCGCGCCTTGTGCAGGCCGGCCTTCTTGCGCTCCACGATGCGTGCGTCACGCGTCAGGAAGCCGGCGCGCTTCAGCGGCACGCGAAGCTCGGGATCGACCTCGACGAGCGCACGGGCGATCCCGTGGCGCATCGCGCCTGCCTGGCCCGACGGGCCGCCACCGTGCAGGCGGACACGCAGGTCGTACTGGCCCTCCAGCCCGGCCGTCTTGAGCGGCGCGGTCGCAAGCATCCGGTGCACCTGGCGCGGGAAGTACTCCTCGATCTTCTTGCCGTTGATCCAGGTGTCGCCGTCGCCGGGACGCAGGATCACGCGCGCGACCGAGGTCTTGCGCTTGCCGGTGCCGAGATACTGAGCGGGAGTTGCCATTTACACCTCGAGGATAGTCGGTGCCTGGGCCTCGTGCGGGTGCTCGGAGCCGGCATAGATCTTCAGCTTGGTCAGTTGGGCGCGGCCGAGCTTGTTGCGGGGGAGCATCCCCTTGACGGCCTTGCGCAGCACTTCGGTGGGCTGGCGGTCGAGTTGCTCCCGAAGGGTGCGCTCACGAAGGCCGCCGGGATACCCGGAGTGCTTGTAGTACAGCTTCTGCTCGAGCTTCTTGCCGGTGACGGCGACTTTCTCCGCGTTGATCACGACGACGAAGTCACCCGTGTCCACGTGATGGGTGTAGGTCGTCTTGCCCTTACCGCGCAGGCGCTCGGCGATCTGGGTCGCGATCCGACCGAGGGTCTTCCCCTCGGCGTCCACGAGATACCAGTCGCGCGTGATTTCGCCGGGCTTGGCGCTGTAAGTCTTCATCACAGGAAAAGGGCAGACTCAGGCGTCTGCCGCGGCGGATGGTAGCAGCGAAGCGCCATTCCCGGCCACCCAGGCAGCCGCCAGGGCGGCGAGCCCGGCAGCGCTCACGGCCAGCGGCACGGAGCCGCCCGCGCCGCTGTAGACGACGCCCCAGCCGAGCGCCAGAGCCGCTCCCGCGAGGCTCGAGAGGAGGTCGGTGGCCCCGATCAAACGGCCGCGTTCGGCTGGGCCGGCAAGGCCCACCAGTTCGGTCGTCGCCGCGATGTACGAAAGGCACCAGCCGATACCGATCCCGAAGAGCGCGAGGCTCATGCCGGCGATCGACGACCACCACGCGAGTGCGGCGTTCGACGCAGCCATCACCAGGAGGCCGGTGACCATCGACGTCAGCCGGCCGAGGCGCTCGATCACGTCGCCGATCACCAGGACGAGGCCGTACATCCCGACGATGTGGAGGCTGATGATCGTGAAGATCGAGCCTTGCTCGTGGTTGTGGCCGACCGCGATGTAGCCCGCAAGGTTCATCACGCCGACCATCACCGCGAAGCTCGCGACCGCAGCGACCATCGCAGGGGCCACACCGGGTCGGCGCAGGATCTCGCGGAGCGGCGCCGGCTCGCCCGAGTCCTCAGGTGTCGCGTACCGCTTCGAAAGCTCCTTCGGGTCAGGGCGCACGCCAAACGAGAGCAGCAGGCCCACCGCCGTGAACGCACCGGCGGCGATCCAAGGCACGGTGAGGTCGTGGGCGGTGTAAGTGCGACTGGAGAACATCGGGCCGAAGACGAGCGGCCCCCAGATCGCGCCGGACACGACGCCGAAGAGCACGATCGCCATACCGCGCGCACGACGTTCCGGGGGGAACATCTCCGCCGACGCGGCGCGAGAGAGCAGCACGATCGTCTGGCCGGCCCCACAGAATGCGAGGCCGAGGAAGACGAGCGCTCCGGTCCTCCATGAGCAGCCGGCCGCGACCGCGAGCGGGCCGACGATGCCGAGGACGAACCCCCCGCGGATCACCGGCATCCGGCCGAGGCGGTCCGAGAGGCGGCCGGCAGGCCCGACCGCTAATGCACCGGCGAGCAGGAAGATCGCCGGGCCGAAGCCGATGATCCCCTTCACACCTGTGACGGCGACGATCGTCACGGTTCCGAGCGCGACCGCGAGCTGGATCATCCCGGACTGGAACACGAGCCCCGCAGCGAGCAGCAGCGCGTTCCGACCGACCGGCGTCACGGTTCGATTAGATCACGACAAGCGCCCGGCTCCCCTTCTTCGGCGGCAGACGTTCGTCTTCTGGCCGATCGGGGCAGCGAAAGCCTTGTGATGAGCGAGCCCGTCGAGATCCGCACCCTGACGGACGGCGGCCAGCAGCCGGCGGAGGTCGCCCGCGTGGTCGCGGAGTTCGTCGACGCTGCGGAACGGACGCTCGACTTCGCGCAGTACGACTTCCACCTCGGCGAGGAGACGGCGACGATCGTCGGGGACGCGATCCGCCGCGCCGACGCGCGCGGGGTCCGAGTCCGCTTCATCTACAACGTCGATTTCGCGAACCCGATCCCGGTTCCGCCACCGCCCGAGCCGGACGTGCTGCTGATCGCAACGCTTCCAGTCGAGGGGAAGGCGATTGCCGGGGAGCCCGACCTGATGCACCACAAGTTCGTGACGAGGGACAGCGCCTCGGTCTGGACCGGCTCGTTGAACTGGACGGACGACGCGTGGTCACGGCAGGAGAACGTGATCGCGATCGTCCACTCTCCGGCGATCGCAAAGGCGTACGACCTGGACTTCGAGCAACTCTGGACGACCGGCGATGTCGCCCAGAGCGGCTTCGTCGACCCGCGCTGGGACAAGGACGACCACATCCGCGTCTGGTTCACACCGGGCCACGGCGAGGATCTGAGCATTCGGATCGCGAAGATGATCCGCCGTGCGCGGAAGCGTGTCCGCATCTGCTCCCCCGTGATCACCACCGGCCCGGTCCTCGGAACGCTCGCGCAGGTGATCGCCGATCACTCGGTCGACGTCGCCGGCTGCGTCGACGCCACGCAGGTACGCGAGGTGATCCATCAATGGCGGACGAACCTCAACGTTTCCTGGAAGCTCCCGCTGCTGCAGCAGGTAATGGCCGGCCCGTTCACCGGCAAAGTCTCGACGCCCTACGGCGATGGCACGGTGCACGACTTCATGCACGCCAAGATCTGCGTTTGTGATGACACCGTTTTCGTAGGGTCGTTCAACCTCTCGCGGAGCGGCGAGAAAAACGCGGAGAACGTCCTCGAGATCAAGGACGCCGCGATCGCCGACCAGCTCGCCGGCTTCGTCGACGAGGTGCGCGCGAAG
>JBKJQL010000204.1:0-2512 GCA_046594035.1 Gaiellaceae bacterium | reverse complement strand
CGTGCACCGACATGACCTGCCCGCGATCGAGGTGCGCATCAACTTCGGCATCTTCGCTGGACGGGACGCGACCGCCGCCGAGATCGACCGCCTGGCCGAGTGGCTGCTCGACGAGGTCGGCGAGGTCTCGATCATCTCCGAGGAGCGGCACGAGATCGACGCGCACGTCGAGGCGTCTGTCCACCAGGTGCGGATCGAGGTCGCCACGGACCGCGTCCCCGCCGACCCGGCCGAGCGCGCGAAGGTCGAAGAACGGATCGTCGAGCGCGCCGAGCACTGGGCGAACCTCTGCGTGGCCGAGCGCCACGTCGAGATCGCCGACAGCCCCTAGAGCGCCCGCTCCACCGCGTCGAGGGTGCGCTCGGCCTGCCGCCGCGCGATCGCCTCGAGCCCGGGGCCACCGAACCGCGAGAGCAAGCCCGACAGCCTGATCTCCGTGCGCCAGTGCATCGACGTCCCTTCACCTACGGGCTCGAGGTCGAACGTGGACGTCACGTCTGCTCCGCCGCCGTGCGCGTGCAGCGCCGCATGCTCGGGCTCGCGGCGGTCCAACACCTCGAAGCGAATCGTGATGCTCGGAGCAAACGGAACGGGCGGCTTCACCTTCGCGGTCCAGTGATCGGCGTCGACCACCGAGTGGCCGCGCACCGCAGGAATGGCCGATGCGACGATGTCGGCATCCGTGAGCAGCGCAAACACGCGTCCCGGCGGCGCTGCGAAGTGGCGTTGGCCCTCGACGACCGTCATCGACGGCGGAACGCTAACGCGCCGGCGTCACCTGCGAGCAACCCACCGCGCAAGATCGAGCGCGTCCTGGTCGGCGGCGAGGTGCAGGTAGCCGCTTAGGCGTTGAGGAGCGCCCGCTCGCGCTCGTCGATCACCCGGGCCTGACGGGCTTCGCGGTCCCACGCCACGAGCACCGACCGGCACGTTGCCGCGACCTCGCCGTCCGGGCGAACGACTTCCTGGTCGAACGTCAGGCTCGTCCGGCCCACCTCGGCGATCCGCGAACGCACCACAACCTCGCGTGTGCCCTGCACGATCTCGCGCTCGTAATCGAGCGACACGTGCGCGATCACCCACGCGAACTCGCTGAACGGGCCGACCGTTGCCGTCAACACCGCATCACGAGCCTCGTCGAGGTACACCGGGTACGCCGCATGCGTGACGTGGCCGAGCGCGTCGAAGTCCGTCCAGCGGGTCTGGAGCCTTAGCTCGTGCACGCGCTTCAGAATACGGCGTTTGTGTTTCGTTGCTCGTGGCGAAGACAACCGCGCGAAGCGCGCGGAGATCGTCCCGCGTTAGCGGTTGCCGCGGCGGCGGCCGCGCTGCGGCTCGCGCGGCGCATTACGGCTGCGGGGCGTGCGCTCGGCGGTGAGCGGGCCCTTGGCGACCCGGACGGAGCCGTCGCGCTCGACGATCAGGTGCTGCGGCGGCTCGTCGTCGGCCAGGAACTTGCCAACCACTTCCTGGGCATAGCCGCCGGAGGCGACCGAGGACGGCGCGGCGAACTCGACGACGACTTCCGCCTGCTCCTCGCCGTAGGCCACCTTCAGCAGATAGGCCGCGTCGCAGTCGTTCGCATTGGTCGGCGAAACGGCGACCACCCGTTGAATTGACCAGTTCTCCATCTCTCCAGTGTGCCAGTCCGCCGCAAGCGCTACGGTGGCAACACACAAATCGTCCAGGAATCGAGGCGTAATTGGCTCCCTCAAAGAGACAGACGACCATGGCGAAGCTCCAGCGCGAGCAGTCCGTGAGAGAGAAACGGGCGCGCAAGCAGGAGCGGAAAGAGGAGAAGAAGCAGGCCGCTGCTGACGAGGCCTATCTCCTCGCGAATCCCCCGGAACCGATCGACGAAGACGCCGTCGCCGAGCCCGAAGCAGTCACAGCCGAGTAAGCGGGCCGTGGCCGAGACCGCCGGGCGCCGATTGCTCGTCCGGAGCGCGACGAAGTACCTCGGCGCGCTCCACCGCCTCCTCTATCGCATGAGCGGCGGCCGGATCGGCAGCCGCCTGTGGGACCTGCCGGTCGTGCTCCTGACGACGACCGGGCGCAAGAGCGGCAAGCAGCGGACGGTTCCGCTCTGCTCGCTCCGGGACGGGGAGAACGTCGTCGTGATCGCCTCCTACGGCGGGCTCGACCAGCCGCCGGCGTGGTGGCTCAACCTCGAAGCGAACCCGCACGCCGAGCTGCTCGCCGGCCGCGAGCGTCGCGCGGTCACCGCACGCAACGCGGGTCCGGACGAGCGACGGCGACTGTGGGCGGAGGTCACGTCTCGCGCGCCTGGCTACCTCGAATACGAGCGCCGCACCGACCGCGAGATCCCGGTCGTGATCCTCCAGGCGCGCTAGAGAGCGGACACCGTCGTAAACCGCGTGCACAAGTTCGATTCCTGATGGGGGCATGGGGTTGACGCGGGACGGCTGGGCGTGTGTTAGTTGGGGCATGCGAGACGGTCGAGTCCTCCTCGCTGCGGCCGCTGCATCACTTCTCATCGGGGTCGTCTTCG
>JBKJQL010000155.1:0-5752 GCA_046594035.1 Gaiellaceae bacterium | reverse complement strand
AGCGGTCGAGGCCGCGATCACGCCGCGCACGAAGGCGATCGTCGCCGTCGACATCTTCGGCTACCCGGCGGAGTACGACCGCCTGCTGCCGCTGTGCGAGGAGAACGGGATCGCGATGATCGAGGACGCCTGCGAGGCTCTCGGCGCGACGTACAAGGGCAAGAAGCTCGGTTCGCACGGGCATCCGGCCGTCTGGGCGTTCTACCCGAACAAGCAGATGACGACCGGTGAGGGCGGCGCGGTCACGACGCACCGAGAGGACGAGCACGAGCTGATGGTCTCGCTGCGCAACCAGGGGCGGCTGGAGACGTCGAGCTGGTTGCAGCACGGACGCCTCGGTTACAACTACCGCCTGGACGATCTCTCGGCGGCGCTCGGCATCGGGCAGGTCGAGAAGCTCGATCGCATCCTCGAGGCCCGTCGCGAAGTGGCAGAGCGCTACAACGAGCTGCTCGCCGGTGTCGACGTCGAGACGCCGCTGCCGGACGACGACGACCACACACGCTCGTGGTTCGTCTACGTCGTCAAGCTGCCGAGTGGGATCGATCGCGACGGCGTGATGGCGCAACTCTCCGACCAGGGGATCGCGACCGCGCCGTACCTGCCATCGATCCACCTCCAGTCGTACATGCGCGAGCGCTACGGCTTCTCCGAGGGAATGCTCCCCGTGAGCGAGGACTGCAGCGCGCGCACGATGGCGCTGCCGTTCCACGCCCGGCTCGAGCGCGCAGACCAGGAGCGCGTCCGCGACGCGCTTCGAACGGCCTTGGCGTAACTCTTAAGCTCGAGGCCGATGGCGTTCGACGACGCGAAGCGGGATGCCGTTGAACCTGCGGCGTAGCGCGCACGAGGTTGCACCGGATCTGATCGGTTCAGAGCTCTACGTCGACGGTGTCGGCGGGGTGATCGTCGAGGTGGAGGCCTACGACCACGAGGATCCCGCCGCGCACGGCTTCGGCAACCGCAGGAGCGAGCGCAACGCGTCGATGTTCCTCTCCGGCGGGCATGCCTACGTCTACCGCTCGTACGGGATCCACTGGTGCCTGAACATCGTCTGCGGTGCGGCTGGCGTCGCGGAGGGGGTGCTCATTCGCGCGCTGCACCCGACGCGCGGCGTCTGGGCGATGCGCGAGCGGCGTGGTGTGCACGAGCCCCGGCTGCTCTGCTCGGGGCCTGGTCGGCTCACCCAGGCACTCGGCGTGACGCGCGAGCACGATGGTTTACCGCTCGACGCGGCGCCGTTCCTCTTGAAGCAAAAAACGATCGACGTCGAGATCGTCACCGGCACGCGGATCGGGATCACGAAGGCGGTCGACCAGCCGTGGCGCTACGGACTGGCCGGTTCGCGTTTCGTCAGCCGCCCCTTCAGAAGGTGAGAATCAAGGCTTGACGGTCAGCGTCATCTTCTGACCGGGGGCCGCCGCGCGGCCCGGACGTGGCCACTGGTCGATCACCTTGCCGCTGCTTCCGCCCTCGACCGTCAGGTCGAGCTTGAACCGTGCAAGCTTCGCCTGCGCTCGGGGCAGCGTGAGCCCCACGACCTTCGGAATCGCGCCATGGAGCGACTTCGGCAGGATGATCGTGATCTTGTCGTAGGCCGACGCGGTTCCCTCCCGCGGGAACTGGCCAACGACGATCCCGAGTCGCTCGCCGGTCTTGGCCGGCCGGTACACGATCGTTGGCGTGAGCGGCTGCCCGTCGAGACGCGCCTTTGCGTTCACGAGCTTGTAGCCGACGACGTCCGGGATCTCGACCTCGTTCGGCTTGCACGTCGCCACCCGCTCCGGGCCGGTGCCGCCGTAGAACGCCAGTAGGTAGGAGTTCTTGCAGACGCCGTTGTCGCGCATCAGCAGCCCGCCGCGGTTGACGACTCTCACCGGCGCCGCGTACTGCGACGGGGGGTACGCGAAGTTCTGCGGCGTGAGGTGCTTGAGCGCGATCGCCTTCTGCATGAACGCCTTCCAGATCAGCGCGGGGAACGTGCCGCCCGCGACGGGGCGGCCGTGGAACTCGCTGAGCATCGGCACGAGCTTGTTCGGATAGCCGACCCAGACCGAGACAACGAGCTGAGGTGTGTACCCGACGAACCATGCGTCACCGTAATTCTCGGTCGTGCCCGTCTTGCCGGCGATCTGCCAGCCGGGGATCGCCGCCGCCTTGCCGGTGCCGTACTGGACGACGCCGAGGAGCATCTGGTCGATCGTCTCCGCCTGCGTGCTCGACAGTACGGGCTTGTCGACTGGGCGGTTGAGCTCGGTGCACACCCCTCTCTCGTTGGTCAGGCAGTCGACCGCGCGCGGAGTGTTGCCGAAGATCGAGCCGTCGATGCGCGCGCCGTCGTTCGCAAACGTGCTGTAGGCCCGCGCCATCTCGAGCGGCGTCGAGGGCTCTGCGCCGAGTCCGATCGCGAAGTAGCCCTTGAGCTTCGTGGTGATTCCGAGGTCCTTTGCCATGTCGCGGACGTTGCGCGGGCCGACGAGCGCTGTCAGCTGCGAGAACACGGAGTTGTCCGAGTACGCGATCGCCTTGTTGAGGTCGATCGGGCCAAGCGCTTCGCCCTCGTAGTTGTTCACCTGCCAGAGCCGGCCGTCGGCGTTGATCGTCACCTGCTTGGTCGAGGTGAAGATGCTCGACGGTGCGATCCCCTCCTTGAGCGCGGTCGCGAGGACGATCGGCTTGAACGACGATCCGGGCTGACGCTCTCCCTGCGTGGCGAGGTTGAACTGGCTGCGGTGGTAGTTCGCGCCGCCGACCATGGCCATCACGGAGCCGTTCTGCGCGTCGAGCACGACCATCGCCGCCGCCGGGCCGTACGAGGGCGACAGCACCGACCCGGGCAGCACGGTCGCGATCGCCTCGCGGGCCGCCTTCTGCAGGTCGACATCGAGCGTCGTCCGCACGCGTAGCCCGCCGCCGAACGTGCGGTTCGGGCCGTACTGCCTGACGAGCTGGTCCTTGACGTAGTTCGCGAAGTACGGCGCCGCCTGGCCCTGCGTCGACGGGAGGTTGACCTTCGTCGGGTCGGGCATCGGATCGTCCTTGCCGTCGCCGTACTGGCTGAGCGTGATGTATTGCTGCTGGTACAGCTGGCGCAGCACGAAGTTGCGGCGCGCCTTTGCGGTCTTCGGGTGCGCGACCGGGTCCCAGAGGCTCGGGTTCTCCAGGATGCCGGCGAGCAGGGCCGCCTCCGAGGGCCGCATCTCCTTCGCCGGGTGGTGGAAGTAGATGAGCGAGGCCTGCTCGACGCCGTACGCGCCGTTCCCGAAGTAGACGGTGTTCAGGTACGAGGTGAGGATCCGGTCCTTCGACCAGCGCTGCTCGAGCTGCCACGCGAGCGCTGCCTCGAACAGCTTGCGGCCGATCGTCTTCTGGCTCGTCAGGTACGCGTTTTTGACGAACTGCTGTGTGATCGTCGAGCCGCCCTGCACGGTGTGGCGGCTCGCGATGTCGGTCCAGAGCGCACGGCCCATGCCGCGCAGGTCGATGCCGCGGTGCTCGTAGAAGCGCCGGTCCTCGACCGCGACGATCGCGTGCTTCACCCACGGCGAGATCTCGGTCGACTTGACGATGATCCGCGCCTGCTCGCCGCGCAGGATCGAGAGGACGGTCTGGTTGTTCGCCGCGTAGACGTACGTGTTCGCCTGCGAGCGCTGCGTCCTCGGGTCGAGCTTCGGGATCTGCGCGGCGACAGCCGTCAGCAGCCCAAACGTGAACGCCGCTGTCCCCAGAAGGCCGAGTATGGCGAGGAGGGCGAGAAGTCTGAGCTTGCGGATCCGCCGGCGCTTAGGCCGGCGCGCATTTCTCCGGAAGGGCGCCAGAACCGGGGTAGTGTAGCCCGGCAATGCCCCTCGCAGAACTGACGCGCAACGCCGTGAACCTCCTGCCGGCCGGCGGCCTGGAGGAGAAGCTGAAGCTCGACCGGCCGTTGCGCGTGAAGTTGGGGATCGACGTCACCTCACCGGATATCCACATCGGCCGGGCGATTCCGCTCCAGCGGATGAGGGCGTTCCAGGACGAGGGCCACACCGGCGTCCTGATCATCGGGGACTACACCACGCGGATCGGCGACCCTTCCGGTCGCTCGGCGGAGCGCCCGATCCTGAGCGACGAGGAGATCGACCGCAACGCGAAGACGTACCTCGAGCAGGCGATGGTGATCCTCGATCCCGACCGCACCGAGGTTCGGTACAACGGCGAGTGGCTCTCCAAGCTGAGCTACGCCGAGGTCGTGGCGCTCGCGCGCACGATCACCGTGGCGCGCATCCTCGAGCGGGACGACTTCGACAAGCGCTTCAAGGCGAACGAGCCGATTTCTGTCTCGGAGCTCTTGTACCCGTTGATGCAAGCGTACGACTCGGTGGCGATCAACGCCGACGTCGAGCTCGGCGGGACCGACCAGCTCTACAACCTCCTGGCCGGCCGCGAAGTGATGCCGCATTACGGCCTCGAGCCGCAGGTGATCCTGACGACGCCGCTGCTCGTCGCCTGGGACGGGGCGAAGATGAGTTCCTCGGTCGGAAACAACATTCCGCTCACGGCCGCGCCCGAGGAGATGTTCGGACGGACGATGCGGATCTCGGACGACCAGCTCCCGCAATGGTACGAGCTGGTGCTGGAGCAGGCCGCGCCGGAAGGCGATCCGCTCGAGGCCAAGCTGGCGCTCGCCCGGTTCATCACGGAGCGCTCCCACGGCGAAACGGGCGCCGCGGAGGGAGCCGCGCACTTCACCCGGGTCGTTCGGGAGGGCGGAGCACCCGAGGACGTGCCCGATTTGCCGCTCCCGGAGGGCGATCCGGTACACCTGCCGACCCTGCTCGTCGACGGGCTCGGGATCGCCTCGACCTCCGAGGCTCGGCGCTTGATCCAGCAGGGCGCAGTGAAGCTGAACGGCGCGCCTGCCGCCGGCCTCGATCTGCCCCGGCAAGAGCTCGTCGGAGCGTTGCTACAAGCGGGAAAACGGCGCTTCGCCCGTTTGACAGGGTAGGCCGAACCGCTATACTTCTCGGGCCGTCCGATCGGACGCGCGTAGGAAAGCCCTGTTACTCGACCATAGGAGCCTCCAGGCCCGACTCGTATAGGCTACGATTCGCACTACGGAGGCCTCTTGGCGCGAGTCGGAGGTCTTTTTTACGCCGTCTTTCAGACACGGCACTGGTCTTTGAAAACTCAACAGCGAACGTTCTTCGATGTCGAGAACCTCGATCTCGGACAGGCTTCGGCCTGCTCGGGCACGAGGGCTAGACCTCGTCGCTGAAGTTGGATCTTCGGATCCGGCGGAAGTGGCCTTTGAGCAAGTAAGACGCTCGAAGTGAAAGGATCGCCGGAGGCACCAGGTGCCGGCAACCATCTTCACGGAGAGTTTGATCCTGGCTCAGGACGAACGCTGGCGGCGCGCTTAACACATGCAAGTCGAGCGAGAACCAGACCTTCGGGTCTGGGGAAAGCGGCGAACGGGTGAGTAACACGTGGGTAACCCACCCTTGGTACCGGGATAGCCCGAGGAAACTCGGATTAATACCGGATGGCCCAACAGCTTTTCGGGGCGGTTGGAAAAGGTAGCTTCGGCCTCCGACCAAGGACGGGCCCGCGGCGGATTAGCTTGTTGGTGAGGTAACGGCTCACCAAGGCGACGATCCGTAGCTGGTCTGAGAGGACGATCAGCCACACTGGGACTGAGACACGGCCCAGACTCCTACGGGAGGCAGCAGTGGGGAATCTTGCGCAATGCGCGAAAGCGTGACGCAGCAACGCC
>JBKJQL010000096.1:0-11432 GCA_046594035.1 Gaiellaceae bacterium | reverse complement strand
GGGACGAGCTGCCGAACGCGATCGCGCTCAACTCCAGCCTCTTTAACACCGCGCGCATCTTCGGCCCGGCACTCGCCGGCGTGTTGATCGCCGCCGTCGGCTCGGGCTGGTGCTTCGCGATCAACACGCTCAGCTTCGTCGCCGTGCTCGCCGGGCTGCTCGCGATGCGCGTCTCCGAGCTCTACCCATTGCAGGACCGTGGCAGGCCGACGCTCTGGCGCGGCACGCGCGAGGGCTTCGCCTACGCGCTGCACAACCGGACCGTGATGGTGACCCTCGCCATGACGGCCGTCTTCACGGCGGTGGGCTTCAACTTCAACATCCTGCTACCGCTGCTCGCGAAGAACACGCTCGAAGCCGGCCCTCGCACCTTCGGGATCATCTCCGCGGCCTTCGGCGCCGGTGCGCTGGTCGGCGCGCTCTCGGCGGCCGCGGTGTCACGCGCGACCTGGCGCGTCATGTTCCTCGGCGCCACCGCGTTCGGCCTGACGGAGCTCCTCCTCGCGCCCGTCCACTCCACCCTGCTCGCCGGGATCCTGCTCTTCGTCTGCGGGATCGCCTTTACGAGCTACACCGCGAACTCCAACGCGGCGATTCAGCTCGCGAGCCCCGACCACATCCGCGGCCGGGTCCTCGGCCTCTATTACTACGCCTGGAACGGCCTGGCGCCCCTCGGTGCCCTGATCGTCGGCTGGATGAGCGATCGCGGCGGAACCCAGCTTGCGTTCGCCGTCGGTGGGGTGTCCGTGATCGTGATGAGCGTCCTCGGCGCCCTCGCCGTGAAGCCCCCGAAGCGGTTCAGCCGGCGAAGCGTCCGGGTCGTGCCCGCCGAGCAGATCGCGGCCTAGCCCGCTAAGTCGTAGAATCGCGCTTCCGATTCACGCTTCAACAACAATCGGTCCGTCAGGTATCAGGGGGTGGGGATGGCGCAGGTCGCGTTCGAGAGGGTCAGCAAGATCTACCCGGACGGCACACGTGCCGTCAACGACATCAACCTCGACATCCGAGACGGGGAGTTCATGGTCCTCGTCGGGCCTTCTGGATGTGGCAAGACAACGGCCCTGCGTATGGTCGCGGGCCTCGAGGAGATCTCGGAAGGCGTTCTGAAGATCGGCGACCAGGTCGTGAACCACGTTCCGTCCCGCGATCGCGACATCGCAATGGTGTTCCAGAGCTACGCGCTCTACCCGCACCTCTCGGTGTACGAGAACATCGCGTTCGGCCTCAGGCTGAAGAAGATGCCCAAGGATGAGATCGAGACGCGCGTCGCGCGCGCCGCGAACATCCTCGGACTGACCGACTACCTGAAGCGCAAGCCGCGCGCCCTGTCCGGCGGCCAGCGTCAGCGCGTCGCAATGGGACGCGCGATCGTGCGCGAGCCGGCGGCGTTCCTGATGGACGAGCCGCTCTCGAACCTCGACGCGAAGCTCCGCGTACAGACACGCGCGGAGATCTCGAAGCTCCAGTCCGACCTCGGAGTCACGACGATCTACGTCACGCACGACCAGATCGAGGCCATGACCATGGGCACCCGCGTCGCAGTGATGCGCAAGGGCGAGCTCCAGCAGGTCGACGAGCCGCAGACGCTCTACGACCGCCCGCTCAACCTCTTCGTCGGCGGCTTCATCGGCAGCCCGTCGATGAACATGCTCGACGCGACGATCGAGTCGTCGAACGGAACGCTGGCGGCCAAGGTGGGCGACCAGCAGATCGAACTGGGCAGCGAGACGCTCTCGCAGCGCCCCGGCCTGAGGGCGTTCGACGGCAAGCCGGTGATCCTCGGCATCCGTCCCGAGGACCTCGAGGATGCGTCGATCGAGACCGACGCGCCCGAAAGCCGGACGCTGAAAGGCAGGCTCGAGCTTCGCGAGGCACTCGGCTCCGAGATCATTGCCCACTTCGCGATCAAGGGCGTGCATGCCGAAACGGACGAGACGCGCGAGCTCGCGCGTGACAGCGGCGCCGAAGGAACCGAGAAGCCGATTGGCGTGAAAGAAGACGAAGCGGTGATCGTCGGCCGGTTCGGCGCGCGTTCAAAGGTGAAGGTGGGCGAGGAAGTGACGGCCGTGGTCGACACCCGCGCGCTCCACTTCTTCGACCCCGAGAGCGGCAACGGAATCTATGACGGAACAAACCCCTCGAAAGGAGCACCTTCGTGAAGCGAAACACAATCGCGCTCGTCGCGCTTCTCGCCGTGGCGCTCCTCGCGCTGTCTGCGTGCGGGAGCAAGAAGTCGAGTAGTGGCGGGACGTCGACGGCCGAAGGGTCGACAGACGTCTCCGGGAAGATCTCGATCGTCGGTGTCTGGACCGGCGACGAGCAGAAGCATTTCCAGGCCGTCCTCGACGGTTTCAAGACCAAGTATCCGAACGTCAACGTGGCGTACCGCTCGACGGGCGACAACACGCCGACCGTCCTCTCCACCGCGGTGCAGGGCGGCAACCCGCCAGATCTCGCCGCGGTCTCTCAGCCGGGCCTCGTCAACGACTTCCAGAAGAAGAACGCGCTGAAGCCGATGAACTTCGCGAAGGACACGGTCCTCGCGAACTACCCGGCCGACATCGAGAAGCTCGGCGAGATCAACGGTGACCTGTACGGCCTGATCATCAAGGCAGCCAACAAGTCGACCGTTTGGTACAACGTCAAATCGTTCTCGGACGCGGGTGTTTCCGCCCCGAAGACCTGGGACGAGTTCACGAAGAACGCGGGCACCCTGAAGGCTTCGGGAACGCCGGCGTATTCGATCGGCGGAGCCGACGGCTGGACGCTCACCGACCTCTTCGAGAACATCTACCTCCGCCAGGCAGGCGGCGACATGTACGACAAGCTCACGACGCACGCGATCAAGTGGACCGACCCGTCGGTCAAGAAGGCCCTCACGACGATGGCCGACGTGCTCGGTGACAGCAGCAACATGGCCGGCGGTACGAGCGGCGCGCTGCAGACCGACTTCCCGACGTCGGTGTCGAACGTGTTCGCAACTGCCCCGAAGGCCGCGCAGGTGATTGAGGGGGACTTCGTCCCCGGCGTCGTGGCCTCGGCGAACCCGCTGAAGCCGAAGACCGGCTACGACGTGTTCGCGTTCCCGTCGGTCGACGGCAGCGGCAACACGGTCGTCGGTGGCGGCGACGAGCTGATGATGTTCCGCGACACGCCGGCCATCCGCGCGCTCGTCACCTACCTCTCCACCGGTGAGGCGCAGACGATCTGGGCCAAGCTCGGCGGCTACTCGGCGCCCGCGAAGACCGTGGACGCCTCGGCCTACCCGGACGACATCACCCGCACGACCGCCACGGCGATCGGCGCGGCGGAAACGTTCCGGTTCGACCTCTCCGACCTCCAGCCCGCTGCGTTCGGCGGCACGGTCGGCCAGGGCGAGTTCAAGATCTTCCAGGACTTCCTCAGGAATCCGAAGAACGTCGACGGCATCGCGGCTGCTCTCGAGGCAGCGGCAGCCAAGGCGTACGCGGGTTAAGTGAGCGGCAGTTCCGGAGGAATTGCGGTGGAGCCGCCGGTGTCGGCGGCTCCACCGCCTCCTACGTCGAATGTGTTTCGGCGTCACGCCGTCGCGATCGGATTTCTCGCACCCGCGGCGATTCTGCTGGTCGTCTGGATCGTCTATCCGACGATCTACACGATCTGGCGCAGCTTCTTCGGCCGCGACGGCGGCTTCGTGGGGATCGACAACTACAAGGCGATCTTCACGACGAGCATCCTCATCACGGCGATCAAGAACAGCGCAATCTGGATTCTCGTCGCGCCCGCGACCGTCACCGCGATCGGGCTCGTCTTCGCCGTCCTGACCGAGAAGATCCGCTGGGCGGTCGCGTTCAAGACGATCGTCTTCATGCCGATGGCGATCTCGCTCTTCGCGACCGGCGTGATCTGGCACGTGATGTACATCAAGGATCCCCAGCAGGGTGCGGTCAATGCCGGGATCGGCGCGGTGAAGAGCCTGTTCTCGTCGTCGGGCGTGCTGCAGAGCGCGAACCCCTCGACCCCGACGCTCACCGGCAACGCGCAGAGCGGCTACGTGCTGAAGACGCCGGTTGCCGCAGGAGGCACGGCGAAGCTCGGGCTGACCGCGATCCCGCCCTCCGAGGTGCCGGCGGCCGCGAAGCAGGCCGTCGACCCGACGCCGAAGTCCGGCGAGATCAACGGCATCGTCTGGCGCGACTTCTCGCCGGGCGGCGGCACCCCGGGCAAGGTCGAGCAGGCGGAGCTCGGGATTCCCGGCGCGTCCGTCGCGCTCCTCGACGCTGCCGGCAAGACGGTGCAGAGCGCCTCGACCGACGACAACGGAGCGTTCGTGTTCACGAACGTGACGGGCTCCGGCTACAAGGTCGAGATCGCACCGAAGACGTTCGCGGCGCCATTCGGCGGCGTCTCCTGGCTCGGCGCGCAGCTGATCACACCTTCGATCATCATCGCCTATATCTGGGTCTGGGCCGGCTTCGCGATGGTCGTAATCGGCGCAGGGCTCGCCGCGATCTCGCGCGAGGTGCTCGAGGCAGCGCGCACCGACGGCGCGACGGAGTGGCAGGTCTTCCGCCGGATCACCGTCCCGATGCTCGCACCCGTCCTCTCCGTCGTGTTCATCACGATGCTGATCAACGTTCTCAAAGTCTTCGACATCATCATCTCGATCGCCCCTGGCTCGACACAGTCGAACGCCGCGGTGATCGCGGTGCAGATGTGGCGCCAGAGCTTCGGCGGCAGCAACAACTTCGGCCTCGGCTCAGCGATCGCCGTGTTCCTGTTCATCCTCGTCATCCCGGTGCTCCTGTTGAACGTGCGCCGCTTCCGGAGAGAGGTCTAGATGGCCACGTACGAAGTCGAAGCTCCCGTCGTCGTCCGCGACCCCAACGATGCAGTCGGCGCGCGGATCGGCCGGTTCGTCACGCGGCTGCCCGTGCACATCTTCCTGGCGATCGTCGCGCTGCTCTGGCTGATGCCGGCGCTCGGCCTCTTCCTGACCTCGCTGCTCTCACCGACCGACTTTCAGACGCACGGCTGGTGGAAGGTGCTTGCGCATCCGCATCTCGCGACGTGGGCGAACTACTCGAACGTCTGGCAGAACACCGACATCCCCCACGCGATCGTGCTGACGGCTGAGATCGCGATCGGCGGGACGGTGCTGCCGATTCTGATCGCGGCGAGCGCCGGTTACGCGTTCGCGTGGATCGACTTCCCCGGACGCGACTGGCTCTTCGTGGGCGTGATCGCGCTGCTTGTCGTACCGCTGCAGATGGGGCTGATCCCGCTGTTCAAGCTCTACAACAGCGCAAGCCTCTACGACACGGTGCTCGGGCTCATCCTCTTCCACACCGCATTCGGACTGCCGTTCGCGATCTTCCTCTTGCGCAACTTCTTCATCGGGATACCCAAGGACATCCTCGAGTCGGCGCGCATCGACGGCGCGTCCGAGATCCGCATCTTCCTGAAGCTGATTCTGCCGCTCGGCCTGCCGGCGATCGCATCGCTCGCGATCTTCCAGTTCCTCTGGACCTGGAACGACCTGCTCGTCGCGCTCGTGATGGCTCGAGACAAGCAACCGATCACCGTCGACATCTTCAGCCAGCTCCGGCAGTTCGGGTCGAACATCGACATCATCGCGCCCGCGTCGTTCATGTCGCTGATCATCCCGCTCGCCGTGTTCTTCGCGTTCCAGCGCTACTTCGTGGAGGGCTTGCTGGCAGGTTCGGTCAAGTAGGTGACCGTCGCCCGGCGGTCCGTCGAGGTGATCCTCGCCGGGCAGTCGCGCTCCGGCGGGTACGTCGCGTGCCCGAACTTCGAGCAGTACCGCTATTCGTGGTTTCGCGACGGCGCGTTCATCGCCGATGCGATGCGCGAGATCGGCCAGGCGCAAAGCGCCGACCGGTTCTTCGACTGGTGCGCGCACGCGATCCTCTCGCGGCCGACGGGCCCGTGGGATGCGCGGTACACGCTCGACGGCGAGGCCGATCCGTCACCGTGGCCGAAGCTGCAGATCGACGGGCTCGGTCTCTTGCTCGGCGCGCTGCGCAGACGGGGCGACGCGTCGCGCTGGGAGGACGCGGCCGCGCTCGTCGCACGCTGGCTCGAGCACCACTGGAACGAGCCGTGCATCGACTGGTGGGAAGAGCGAGAGGGGATCCACGCCGCGACGCTCTGGTGCGTCGGCCACGGCCTCGACTCCGACGAGATCCGGCGCGAGGCGCTCACCCGCGCCGGCGACCGCCTCGACGGCTCGCTGCTCTTCATCGGAACGCCGGAGATCGTCGAGCGCGTCGAGCAAGGGCTGCTCGTGGACGGCGGCGTGCACCGGCACCTCGAGGACGACTACTACGGCGGCGGCCAGTGGCTGCTCCTGACCGCGATGCTCGGGCTGGCCTACGTCGACCATGGTCGGCTCGACGACGCCCGCGGTTGCCTGGCCTGGATCGAGGCTCATGCGGCGCCGAACGGCGATCTGCCCGAACAGTCGCAGGACCACCTCCTGCGTCCGGAGTCGTACGAGCCGTGGGTCGAGAAATGGGGCAGGCCGCCGTCTCCCCTGCTCTGGTCCCATGCGATGTACCTTCGACTCCATCATGCGCTGCGCGATCGTCGGTAGCGGGCTCGCCGCACTTGCGACGTACGCCACGCTGCGCCACGGAGGGCTACCCGCGGAGGAGATCGCGGTCTTCGGTACACACGAGGATCCGACCGAACTCTGGCACACGCGCGCTGCCTCCATTCGTCAACAGCGCATGCGCTCGGAGAGCGACGGGCATCTTGCGCCCGCGTCGTTCCCCGGGCTCGCCGTGCGCGAAGCGCTGCGCCGCGGCTCCCCCGCCCCGCTGTTGCGCTCGGTTGCGAACCGCTATCACCCAAGCGTCGACGACTTTCTCGCGCACGCCGAAGCGGTCCGGCAACGAACCGGCTGGGAGCGCAGCCTTCGCCTGCAGCGCGTGAAGCGCGTGCGCGCGGTCGACGGTGGCTTTTCCGTCGACGGCGAGGGCACCTTTGCGCACGTGATCCTCGCCACCGGCCACCCGGGCCTCGCACGCCCCGACGGCTTCTCCGGCGCTGTGCACGCCTACGAGCCGCACGAGTACGCCTCGAAGGTCGCCGTCGTCGGCGCGGGCATGGCCGCGGCGACGGAGTGGCTGAACGCACTCGCCGCGGGCGCCGAGGTCGTGTCGATCCGCAGGCGTGAGCCGCTGCGCCGGCCGTTGAACGTGCCGCGTCCGTTCTTCTCGAAGCGCGGGCTCGCGGGCTACCACGCGTCGACGAACGAGCCGCGCGCCGCGACCCTGCGTTCGCTCTCGACTCCCTCCTACCCGTCGGGCGCTGCGTGGGACGAGCCTGTGCGGAACGCGGAGCGCGAAGGACGCTTCCGCGTCGAGCCCTTGCCCAACGGCTCGGCGTTGCTTAACGGCGTACAAGTGATCGCGGCGACCGGCTTCCGGCAGGGCTTCCGCCACGACCCGCTGCTCGCCGACCTCGTCGACTCGCACGGGCTGCCGACGCACGACCGCTGGATCGTGCTCGATCCGGATTCGACGGTCGCGGCACTGACCGACGACACACGGACGCTCGCGATCGCGGGCGTTGCCGGTCAGTGGGCCTTTCCTGCCGCCGACACGGTCGCCGGTGCGAAGTACGCCGCCCACGTCTTCCGGAGGCGCGCATGTCGTACACGCTGATCGGCCGCATCCAGACGCGCCTCGTCTCGGCGCTGCCCGCGCTGCTCGCCGCGATTGCGCTGCAGCGGTGGTGGGCGATCGAGCTCGTCGCGCTGATGCTCGGGATCGGCCTCGTGCTGGACTCGGTCGTGTACCACCGCGTGCTCGCCTACCAGCCGGCGTGGGTAGCCGTGCCACTTGGCGCACTGGAGCTCGGCCTCGTCTACGGGGTGATGCGTTGGCTCGAGCTGATGGCGCCGCTTCGCTGGGCACTCGGGCTCTATGCGATCGGCTGGGTCGCTGCGCAGATCTTCGGCCACGCCGTCTTTCCGCGGCTGCACCTCGAGTACGCAGAGCACGGCGGCGAGCTCGGACGGCGCGGCGCACTCACGGCAGTCGCCGTGGCGGCGATCGTGGTCAGCGGTCTCGGCGCCGCGTACGCGGTGAAGCCGCCGACGGTCCACCTGCACGGGACGATTCAGGGGCCGCTCGTGATCCGCCACGCGCAGACGCTCGTCGGCGGCACGGTGAGGGGCGGGATCCTGATCCGCGCGGACAACGTGACGCTGCGGAACGTCACGGTGATCGGCGGTGAGAACGGCATCGACATCCTCGATTCGCATCACGTGATGCTCGACAACGTGAAGGTCGTCGGCGTGACGCTCGACGGGATCCACGTCCGGCGCAGCTCGGTGATGATCGAGGACTGCAAGATCACCTCGCCGAAGGGACCGTGGGTGCAGGGCATCGACATCTCGTTTTCGATGGACAAGGAGATGTCGATGGTCGAGGGCTGCACGATCGTCGGCGTGCGCGAGGGGATCGTCACGCACATGACGATGGTCGACCTGACGCACAACCGCATCGGTGCGACGACGCTGCGCGGGATCACGATGGGCGAGATGTCGATGGGCGCGATCCGGCACAACGACGTGCTCGGCGCGCACGGCGTCGGGATCATCTGCCTCGACCACTCCGAATGCGAGATCGAGCACAACACGATCGTCGGCACCCGCACCGACCCGAGCGGCGACCCGACACGCGCAGGCGTTGCGATCGAAGCGCATTTCTTCGCCAAGGCGAAGGTGAAGCACAACACGATCGTCGCGAGCCCCGGCGGTGTGCGGGCGTTCGACGAGTCGACGGTCTCGAGGTGACCGAGCCCACGAACTTCCGCCTGGTCGCGCGGACCGGCCACCCGAGCTTCCTCGACCTCGCGTGGGACCGGCCGCTCGAGGAATGGGACTCGCCGAGACTCGTGAACGTGATCCGCGGGATCAGCCGGCACATCGTGCGCTTCGTCGAGTACGACGGCGCGCTCTACGCGCTGAAGGAACTACCGGAGCGCCCGGCGCGACGCGAGTGGAAGTTGCTGCGGGAACTGGAGAGCCAGGGCCTGCCGGTCGTCGAGGCCGTCGGGATCGTGACCAAGCGCGCGGCCGATCTGGACGCGGTGCTGATCACACGCCACCTCGAGTACTCGCTTCCGTACCGCGCGCTCTTCTCCGGCGCTGCGATCCCGGACCTGCGCACGCACTTGCTGAACGGCCTCGCAGAACTGCTGACGCGTCTGCACCTACGCGGGTTCTTCTGGGGCGACTGCTCGCTGTCGAACACGCTCTTCCGCCGTGATGCCGGTGCGCTCCAGGCTTACCTCGTCGACGCAGAGACCGGCGAGCTGCACCCGGAGCTGAGCGACGGGCAGCGCAACTACGACCTCGACATCGCGCAGACGAACATCATCGGCGAGCTGCTCGACATCGAGGCGGAGCTCGGGCTCCCCGCAGATCTCAATCCGGACGAGATCGCGGAGGAGATCCTCACGCGCTACGAATCGCTGTGGCACGAGCTGACACGCGAGGAGACGTTCGGTCCCGACGAGCGGTACAAGCTCGACGAGCGGCTGCACCGGCTGAACTCGCTCGGCTTCGACGTCGAGGAGATCCAACTGAGCGCGACGCCCGAGGGCTACCGCCTGCACCTCGATCCACATGTCGTCGAGCCGGGCCACCACCGGCACCGGTTGCTGCGCCTGACGGGCCTCGACGCGCAGGAGAACCAGGCGCGGCGGATGCTCAACGACATCGCGCGCTACCGCGAGGCGATGGAGCGCAAGGAGAAGCGCACGCTGTCGGAGTCGGTGGCGGCCTCGCGCTGGCGTGATGAGATCTTCGAGCCGACGGTCGCCGCGGTGCCGGAGAGCCTGTGGGCGAAGCTGCCTGCGGCCGAGGTCTTCCACCAGGTGCTCGAGCACCGCTGGTTCCTCTCCGAGAAGGCGGGCAAGGACGTCGGCATCGACTCGGCCGCGGAGTCGTACGTGCAATCGGAGCTGCCGATGTTGCGTCCGGAGCGGATCGTGCTCGAAGATCCGGGAGACGAACTACTCGAGGAGGAGTGATGAGCGTCTACCGCACACCGGACAGCCACTTCGACCGGCTGCCGGACTTCCCGTTTCAGCCGAACTACGTCGACCAGGACGGCCTGCGCATGCACTACCTCGACGAGGGCGAGGGCGACCCCGTGCTGTTGCTACACGGCGAGCCGACGTGGTCGTTCCTCTATCGCAAGCTGATCCCGCCGCTCGCCGAGGTGGCGCGCTGCATCGCGCCCGACTACTTCGGCTTCGGCCGGTCGGACAAGCCGACCGAGCGCGGTTGGTACTCCTACGACCAGCATGTCGCGTCGATCACGCGGCTCGTGCACGAGCTCGACCTGCAGAAGATCACGCTGGTCATGCAGGACTGGGGCGGCCCGGTCGGGTTCCGCTTCGCGGTCGAGAACCCCGACCGCGTGGCGAAGCTCGTGGTGATGAACACCGGCATCGGCGCACGCGCGCCGAGTGAGGAGTGGCTGCGCTTCCAGTCGTTCATGCGCCGTGTCGGGACCGAGATCATGGCCGGCCAGCTCGTTCGCCTCTCCCTGGTGCAGCCGACGAGCGACGAGATCATCGCCGGCTACGACGCGCCCTTCCCGGTGCCGGAGTCGCGGATCGGGATCGTTCAGTTCCCGGAGCTCGTGGCGACGAGCTCTGACCATCCCTCCGGAGCGGCGATGCTCGACGTCCGCGACCGCCTGCGCGAGCTGAACGTCCCGGCACTTGTTCTCTTCAGCGACAGCGACCCGATCTTCACGCGCCGCGCAGCCGAGGTGATGGCTGAATTGCTGCCGAACGCGGAGTTGGATCCCCCGGTCGAAGGAGCGGGTCACTTCCTGCAGGAAGACCGGGGCGAGGTGCTCGGCAAGCGCATCGCGGCGTGGATTGGTGTCTGACACCGTTCCGCAGTTCGACCTGCGAGCGCGCTTCCAAGAGGTGTCAGACACCTTTTCGTAGCGAGGCGCGAGCTCGCGCCTCGGTCGGGTGTCCGACACCAACCAGATTCATACGCAACTGAGACTGACCTCCATCCGGAGTCGCTCAGAGTCCTAATCACTGCTCGAGACAAGTTCTGCGGCGCCCGCGTTGCGGCGGCGGGCCACCGTCTCGAGAGGAAATCGCGAAGGTGGAGGTCGACGGCCCTGCGGCGCCGCCGGTCTCCACCACGCGCGCAAAGCTCCACCGGCGGGCGCACGCCTCGGGTTGAGGGCCTGTCTTCGGAAGACATGACCGGGGCCTGTCCCCCGGTCATGTCGTTTTCAGCCCACGCGTCGTATCTAGGCTCGTCCCGTGCGCGTCCTTCGGTGGATCCTCCTCACCATCCTCGGCCTCGCGGTCGCGCTGACGCTCGCGTCGCTGGCCTACAACGCGCTCACCTCCGACCCGAACGTCCCGGTCGCCGAGCTCTG
>JBKJQL010000276.1:0-9727 GCA_046594035.1 Gaiellaceae bacterium | reverse complement strand
CGGGCCGACATGGATCCGCGCCTCCGGCCGCTGAGCGAGCAGGACGTCGACCTCGCCGGCATCGACATCGTCGTCAACACCCACCTGCACTTCGACCACTGCGGCGGCAACCACCTGTTCGCCGGACGCCCGATTTACGTTCAGCGGCAGGAGCTCGAGGACGCGCGCACGGAGGACGACTACACGATCCGCGAGTGGGTCGACGCGCCTGGCGTGCGCTACGAGCCGGTCGACGGCGAGTTCGAGCTGTTGCCCGGGCTCCGCCTCGTACCGGCTCCGGGCCACACGCGCGGAATGCAGGTGGTCGTCGTCGAGACGGGCGGGCGTCCGGTCGTCGTCGGCGGTGACGTGGCCGTCCGCTTCGGCGAGCTCGACGAGCCGCGCACGGAGGGCCAGCTGCGGGTGCGCGCGCTCGAGCCCGAGCTCGTCTGGCTCGCCCACGAGCGTGAGCCCTGGCGGCCCCGCACCGCCTAAGGCGACAGCAACCCTCGAAAAGGAAGGCCTCCACGTGGAGGCGACTGCCCGCGAGGCGCTGCCGCACGAGGTGGAGTTGAGCGAGCGTCGTCTCGCTCGCCTCGGCGATCCTCCTGATCAGATCGCCCGAGCCGTCGCGCCAGTCGGCGACCTGTCGCTTGCACCATCGTGCTGACGTAAGAGCGTTAGCGAGCGGCGGAAGTGCGGCGCTTGGGCGGCGCTTCGATCATCCAGGCGCGCCCGAACTTGCGCATCTCACGGATGATCGGCAGAAGAGAACGCCCCTTCTCCGTCAACTCGTACTCGACGCGCGGCGGTGATTCGGGGTAGCTCCGGCGAACGAGGACACCCTGGCGCTCGAGCATGTCGAGCCGTTCGGAGAGCGTGCGGGGACTGATGCCCGGGCAGGCCTTCTCGAGCTGCATGAAACGGCGCGGGCCTTCGGAAAGGTCGTGGACGATCAGCGGGGTCCACTTGGTGGCGATGATCTCGGCCGTGGCCGCGACAGCGCAATTCCCGTGATCGTGGATGTCGTTCATCGTTCTCCTCATGGCGCGAATCCTACTCTCCCCGTCGGTTCGTTGCTATCGAAAGGGAAGTGGTGCCCTGAGCAGCACTTTCCGCACCATCGAGCCAGGCGGTGACCTCCGCCGCGCACTTCCGGCCCTCGTTGATCGCCCACACGATCAGCGACTGGCCCCGCCTCGCATCGCCGGCGGCGAAGACGCCGTCGACCGACGTGGCGTAGCGGGCAGCATCGACGTTGCCACGGCCGTCGCGCTCCACACCCAACCCGTCGAGCACCCGCACCTCCGGGCCGATGAAGCCCATCGCGAGCAGCACGAGGTCGGCCGGGTGTGACTCCTCGGTGCCTGGCACCAGGTCGAACGGGGGCACGCCCGCGTTCTGCGCCCAATGGATCTGCTCGACCTTCCCGTTCCCGGTGAGGTGCGTGGTCGAGATCGCGAAATCGCGGTCACCGCCCTCCTTCAGGGCATACGAGGTACGGAGCTTCATCGGCCAGCGCGGCCACGGCGTGATGTCGTCGGGCCGCGAGACCGGCGGCTCGCCGAGCAGCTCGATCTGCGTCACCGAAGCGGCGCCTTCGCGATGGGAGTGGCCGACGCAGTCGGCACCCGTGTCGCCGCCGCCGATCACGACCACGTGCTTGCCCGCGGCACTGATCGCGCCGTCAGTACGTTGACGCGAATAGAGGTACTCCATCGCGAAGTACACGCCACCGAGCTCGCGGCCCGGCACCGGCAGGTCGCGCGGAATGCGCGAACCGGTCGCGAGCACGAGTGCGTCGTGGCGTTCCCGCAACTCTGCAACCTCGATGCTCGCGCCGACGTCCGCCCCGAAGACGAACTCGACACCCTCGTCGACGAGCTGCTGCACGCGGCGCTCGACGAGCCACTTCTCGATCTTGAACTCAGGGACACCGAAGCGAACAAGCCCGCCCGCCGCTTCGTCGCGCTCGTACACCGTCACTTGCTCGCCCGCGCGCTGGAGCTGGTGGGCGGCCGCGAGGCCCGCCGGGCCGGAACCGATCACGCCGACGCTGCGGCCCGTGCGCTTCACCGGCGGTTGCGGGACGACCCAGCCTTCCTCCCACGCGCGGTTGACGATCGCGACTTCGATCTGCTTGATCGTCACGGCGTTGCCCTCGACGATCTCGAGCACGCACGCGGCTTCGCACGGAGCGGGGCAAAGGCGGCCGGTGAACTCCGGGAAGTTGTTCGTGCGGTGGAGCTGCTGGATCGCCTCCTCCCAGCGATCGCGGTAGACGAGGTCGTTCCAGTCCGGGATCAGGTTCCCGAGGGGGCACCCGTCGTGACAGAACGGGACGCCACACTCCATGCAGCGCGCGCCCTGCTCGCGCAGCTCGACGAGCGGCAGCGAGCCGACGAACTCCTTCAGGTCGCGGACGCGCTCCTTGGGATCGCGCTCCGGCGGATCCTGCCGCGTCACCTTGATGAACGCGCCGACGCGACCCACTACGCGGCCGCCTCGGACTCTTTCGTGACGAAGCCTGCGCCACCGGATGAGAGCGGTGCGTCCTCATAGCGGATCTCCTCGTCGCCGAGCTCGGAGAGCGCGCGCTTGTAGTCGTGCGGCATCACCTTCACGAAGCGCGCCGAGTTCCAATCGGCGAGCACGCGAGCAGCGACGGTCGAGCCCGTGCGTTCCGCATGCTCGGTCACGAGAGCGAGCACGGTCTCCTCGTCCTCGGCTTCGAGCGCCTCCAGCCCGACGAGCTGGGTGTTGCAGCGCGTCGCAAAGCTGCCGTCCTCGTCGAGGACGTACGCGATGCCGCCGCTCATCCCGGCCGCGAAGTTGCGCCCGGTCGGGCCGAGCACGACGACGCGGCCGCCGGTCATGTACTCGCAGCCGTGGTCTCCCAGGCCCTCGACGACGGCAGAGGCGCCTGAGTTGCGGACGGCGAACCGCTCACCCGCGATCCCGCGGAAGAACGCTTTCCCCAACGTCGCCCCGTAGAGCACGGTGTTGCCGACGATCACGTTCTCCTCGGCCAGGAACTGCGCATCATCGGGAGGACGCACGGCGAGTGTGCCGCCGGAGAGACCCTTGCCGACATAGTCGTTCGCGTCGCCGATCAGCGTCAACTCGATGCCCGGCGCGAGCCACGCGCCGAAGGACTGGCCCGCGGAGCCGCGCAACTCGAATGCGATCGAGCCCTCCGGCAACCCAGCGCGCCCGTGCTGCTTCGTCACGTGGTTCGAGAGCAGACCACCGATCGTGCGGTCAACGTTGCGCACGTCGAACGTCGTCTCGCCGCCTCCTTCGACCGAGTCGATCAGTGTCCAGTCGAGCGCGCCCGGCAAAGGCGACACCTGACCGTGCGTGCGACGGAGCGGCGTGCCGGCGGGGACGTCGGGCATCCGCAAGAGGTTGGAGAGGTCGATGCCGCGCTCCTGCCATTGCGCAAGCGCGCCGTCTGCCTCGAGCAGGTCGACGCGACCGACGAGGTCCTCGAACTTCGCGATGCCGAGCGACGCCATGATCCCGCGCACCTCTTCGGCGACGAAGAAGAAGAACTCGATCACGTGCTCGGGCTGCCCCTTGAAGCGCTTGCGCAGCTCGGGATCCTGCGTCGCGATCCCAACGGGGCACGTGTTCAGGTGGCAGGCGCGCATCATCACGCAACCCGTCGCGATCAACGGTGCCGTCGCGAAACCCATCTCGTCCGCGCCGAGCAGCGCAGCGACGACGACATCGCGGCCGGTTTTCAGCTGGCCGTCGGTCTGCACCCAGATGCGCGAGCGCAGGTCGTTGAGCACGAGCGTCTGCTGCGTCTCCGCCAGGCCGATCTCCCACGGCACGCCCGCGTGGAAGATCGAGGAGACCGGCGAGGCGCCCGTCCCGCCATCGTGCCCCGAGATCAGCACGTGGTCGGCGTTCGCCTTCGCGACACCCGCCGCGACGGTGCCGACGCCGACCTCGGAGACGAGCTTCACCGAGATCCGCGCCTCGGGGTTCGCGCAGCGCAGGTCGTAGATCAGCTGCTTGAGGTCTTCGATCGAGTAGATGTCGTGATGCGGCGCGGGCGAGATCAACCCGACCCCCGGCGTCGTGAAGCGCACGCCCGCGATGTAGCGGTCGACCTTGTGTCCCGGGAGCTGGCCCCCCTCGCCGGGCTTCGCCCCTTGCGCCATCTTGATCTGCAGCTCGTCGGCGTTCGTCAGGTAGTCGATGTTCACGCCGAAGCGGCCCGACGCGACCTGCTTGATCTTCGATCGTCGCTCGTCGGTGAAGCGCACGGGGTCTTCGCCGCCCTCGCCGGTGTTCGAGCGGCCGCCGATGCGGTTCATCGCAACGGCCAGCGTCTCGTGAGCTTCGCGCGAAAGGGAGCCGAGCGACATCGCGCCGGTCGAGAAGCGCTTGACGATCTCCGTCGCCGGCTCGACCTCGTCGATCGGGATGCCGCCGTCGCCACGCGCCCTGAAGCGCATCAGGCCGCGGAGCGTCGAGTTGCGCGCCGACTCGGCGTTGACGGTGGCCGAATACTCCTCGAAGGTCTTCGCTCCGCCGCCCCGCACTGCGTGCTGGAGAAGCGCGATTGTGTCGGGGTTCCATTGGTGGTGCTCGCCGTCGCGGCGCCACGCGTACAGGCCGACGATCGGCAGCAGCTCCCCGGGGACGCCGGGATAGGCGCGCGCGTGCCGCAGGAGCGCGCCCTCGGCGAGCTCGGCGAGGCCGATGCCGCCGATGCGCGACGGAGTGCCGGTGAAGTGCCTGTCAACCAGCGCCGTCGAGAGTCCCACGGCTTCGAAGATCTGCGCGCCGCAGTAGGACGAGATCGTCGAGATGCCCATCTTCGAGATCGTCTTCAGCAGGCCCTTGCCGACGGCCTTGACGGCGCGTTGCTTCGCCTCCTCGGCGTCGAGGTCGAGCCTTCCTTCGCGCACGAGCTCGGAGATCGTCGCGAGCATCAGATACGGATTGACGGCCGCGGCACCGTAACCGATCAGGACGGCCACACTCTGCACGCTGCGCGGCTCGCCCGACTCGACGATCAGCCCGGCCTGCAGGCGCGTCCCCGCGCGAACGAGGTGGTGGTGCACGGAGCCGACCGCGAGCAACGACGGCATCGCAACACGTTGCGGGCCCATCGCGCGGTCGGAGAGGATCAGGATGTTCGCGCCGCCGGCGAGCGCCGCGTCAGCTTCGGCGCAGATCTGTTCGAGCGCCCGCTCGAGCCCGTCGACGCCCTCGTCGACCGGCCACGTCGTGTCGATCGTGTGACCCTTGAAGACGTCCGACTCGACCTGGCGCAGGCTCTCCAGCTCGTGGTTGCGCAGGATCGGGTTCTCGATGATCAGCTGGCGCGCGTGCTCGGGTGTCTCGCCGAGCAGGTTGCGCTCCGAGCCGACGAGCGACTGCACGCTCATCACGACCGCTTCGCGGATCGAGTCGATCGGCGGGTTCGTCACCTGCGCGAACAGCTGCTTGAAGTACGAGTAGAGGAGCGGGCGCCGGTTCGAGAGCACTGCCAGCGGCGTGTCGTTGCCCATCGAGCCGACAGCTTCCTCCGCGTTCGCGGCGAGCGGCGAGAGCATCACCTTCATGTCCTCCTGCGTGTAGCCGAACGCCAGCTGCATGCGGCGCAGCGGCTCACCCGACGGACGATCGGGCTCGCGGCGTGGCAGGTCGGCGAGCCGCACGTGCTCCTGCTCGAACCATTCCTTGTACGGCTTGCGGGTGGCGACCTCTTCCTTGATCTCCGCGTCGGGGACGATCCGTCCCTGCTCGAGGTCGACGAGGAACAGCTTCCCGGGCTGGAGGCGCCCTTTGCGAACGACGTCCTCGGCGGGGATGTCCAGCACGCCGGTCTCGGACGCGAGCACGACCCAGCCGTCGCGCGTCTCGAGCCAGCGTCCCGGCCGCAGTCCGTTGCGGTCGAGGGTCGCGCCGATCACGCGTCCGTCGGTGAACGCGATCGCGGCGGGCCCGTCCCACGCCTCGGTCAGGCACTCGTGGAACGCGTAGAACCCGCGCAGGTCGTCGGAGACATCCGCGCGGCCGGCGTACGCCTCGGGGACCATCATCATCAGCGCGTGCGGCAGTGAGCGGCCCGCCAGCACGAGGAGCTCGAGCACGTTGTCGAGCACCGCCGTGTCGGAGCCGCCGGGACGCACGACCGGCAACACCTTCTGCAAGTCGTCACCGAAGAGGTGCGAGGCGAGCTGCGACTCTCGCGCGCGCATCCAGTTGACGTTGCCGCGCAGCGTGTTGATCTCGCCGTTGTGGGCGATCATCCGGTACGGGTGCGCGAGCTCCCAGCTCGGGAAGGTGTTCGTCGAGAACCGGGAGTGCACGAGCGCGAGTGCGCTCGCGAACGATTCGTCGGCGAGATCGGGGTAGTAGCGCCCGAGCTGCGGTGAGGTCAGCATTCCCTTGTAGACGAGGGTGCGGGCAGAGAAGCTCGGCACGACGAGCTCGGGTCCCGCGGCGAGCTCGGCGACGCGCCGGATCACGTAGAGCTTTCGCTCGAACGCGTCCGCGTCCGCCGCAAGCTCCGGCGAGGCGGCGACGACGAGCTGCCGGATGCACGGCGCGAAGAGCCGCGCCTGGGCACCGACGTGGCGGCCGTCGACAGGGACGTCACGCCAGCCGATCACGGTCTGGCCCTCGGCGGCGACGGTGTCCTCGAGCAACTGCTCGAGCTCGGCACGGCGCGTGGCCTTCTGCGGCAGGAAGCAGACGGCGACCCCGTAGGCGCCACGCGGCGGGAGCTTCAACTCGCCAAGGCCGCGCAAGAACGCGTCGGGCATCTGGACGAGGATCCCCGCCCCGTCACCCGTGTCCGCGTCGGCGCCTGCAGCGCCGCGGTGCTCGAGGTTCTCGAGCGCCGTCAGAGCACGGGCAACCGCCTCGTGGGTCGCGACCCCGTCCAGGCGCGCCACGAACGCGACGCCGCACGCGTCGTGCTCATACGCCGGGTCGTAAAGCCCCGTTGCCTTCATCTGGCCCGCCCCCCACCTGATATTTGGCTAGTCCGGCGGGGTGAGGGGAAAGCGGAGCCGGCTAGCGCTGTCGCGGGCGCGAAAACTTGACAATCTTCGGAACGAGAGGCTCGCGCGACTGCATCACTTCAAAGAGTAAAGCAACCGGTGGACAGACGCAAATCGCCGGGGCCGGCAAACACTTCATTTTCTGTAGTCTTAAACACCCCCAAAGGATTCAAGGAGGACCGATGGCACTTCAGCTTGGTGACGAAGCTCCCGATTTCACCGCTCAATCGACCGAAGGCGAGCTCAAGTTCCACGAGTACCTCGGCGACTCGTGGGGCGTGCTCTTCTCGCATCCGAAGGACTTCACCCCGGTGTGCACGACCGAGCTCGGTTACATGGCCAAGCTGAAGCCCGAGTTCGACAAGCGGAACGTCAAGGTCGTCGGCTTGTCCGTCGATCCCGTCGATAAGCACTCGAAGTGGGCGCAGGACATCGAGGAGACGCAGGGGCACGCGCCCAACTATCCGATGATCGGCGATGCGGACTTCAACGTGTCGAAGCTCTACGGGATGCTTCCGGCGTCCGTGTCCGGCGACCCGGCCGACCGCACGCCGGCCGACAACCAGACGGTGCGCAACGTCTTCGTCGTCGGCCCGGACAAGAAGGTCAAGCTGATCCTTGTCTACCCGATGACGACGGGCCGCAACTTCGACGAGGTCATTCGTGTGATCGACTCGCTGCAGCTCACCGCGAAGCACAAGGTGGCGACGCCGGTGAACTGGAAGCAGGGTGAGGATGTGATCATCGCCGGCTCGGTCTCCGACGAGGAAGCCGCCCAGCGCTTCCCCGGCTACGAGACGGTCAAGCCGTACCTGCGGACGACTCCGCAACCCAGCTAGGTCCCATACACAGAGGAACCTGGTTCGCTCTTTGAACCAGGTTCCCGAGTCTCGAACTCGGGAGCCGCAGCTCGAAACTCTCGAACCTGGTTCATACCCCGAACCAGGTTCGGCTCTAGCGAGCCGCGCGGGCGGTGAGCTCGTCCTCAACGCGCGACAGGTCGATGCCGCGCGCGGCGAGCAAGACGTACAGGTGATAGACGAGATCGGCGGCTTCTTCCACCAGGCGGTCGTCGGTCTCGTCGAGCGCGGCGACGGTCACCTCCACGGCTTCCTCTCCGACCTTCCGCGCCGCAGCGCCGATGCCGGCGTTGAGCAGTTCGGTGGTATACGAGCCTTCGGGCCGCTCGGCCGCGCGCTGGGCGATCGTGCGCCACAACGCAGGCGCGAAGCACGACGTCGCGCCGGTGTGGCACGTCGGCCCGGCCGGGTTCGCGCGCACGACGAGCGCGTCGCCGTCACAGTCGTCGCGGATCTCCTCGACCGCCAGCGTGTTGCCTGACGTCGCGCCCTTGCGCCACAGCTCTTCCCGCGAGCGGCTCCAGAACCACACCTCGCCCGTCTCACGCGTCCTGCGCTCGGCTTCCTCGTTCATCCAGCCGAGCATCAGCACGCGGCCCGTCTGCGCGTCCTGCACGATCGCTGCCTTCAGGTCGTTCATCGAACCGGAACTCCCAGTCCTCGCACTTCTTCGCGTAGCAATGCGAGACGCTGCGGATCCTCATGCAGGATCGATGCGAGCAGCGCGGCCTGCGCGACGCCGAGCGCGTCGGCGACGTGGTTCGCGTTCCCGGCGCCACCGGAGGCGATCACCGGCAGGCTGACTGCACCCGCGACGGCCGCGGTCAGCTGAAGGTCATAGCCCTCGCGCGTTCCGTCGGCGTCGATCGAGGTGAGCAGGATCTCCCCCGCGCCGCGTTGCTCCGCCTCGCGCGCCCACTCGACTGCGTCGCGTCCGACCGGAAGCGTCCCCGCATGTGAGCGAACGCGTCCGCCCTCCGCGTCGATCGCGACGACAACCGCCTGCGATCCGAGACGCGCTGCGAGCTCCGTGATCAGCTCCGGCCGCGCGAGCGCTGCGGAGTTGACGCCGACCTTGTCCGCGCCGGCCTGCAGCAGTCGTTCCGCGTCGTCGGCCGAACGGACGCCGCCGCCGACCGTGAATGGGATCGCCAGCCGTTCGGCGACGCGCTTCACGAGCTCGATCAGCGTGGGCCGGTCACCGAGCGTTGCCTGGATGTCGAGGAAGACGAGCTCGTCGGCGCCGGCGTCCGAGTACGCGGCACCGAGCTCGATCGGGTCGCCGACATCACGCAGGCCCTTGAACTTCACGCCCTTGACGACGCGGCCGGCGGCCACATCGAGGCAAGGGATCAGACGCGGGAGAGGGATAGCGCCTCCTCGAGGTAGGTCGCGCCGAGCACGCCGCTCTTCTCGGGGTGGAACTGGCAGCCGAGGAACGACCCGAAGCGCGCCTCGGCGACGACGCCCTCCGACCACGCAGTCGCGTGCGGTGTCTCAGCGGCGTACGAGTGCGCGAAGTAGAAGGCGCCGCGGTCGTCGACCTCGGCCCACCCCATGCGGGGCACGCGCCCTTCCTGCAAGCGCGTCGCGCGCCCCGGCACGAGACCGAGCCCGTCGACTCCGCCGTCTTCGTCGGTCCGGTCGAGCGCGAGTTGCAGGCCGAGGCAGATCCCAAAGATCGGCTTGTCCTGCTCGAACCGCTCGCGCAGTGCGACATCATGGCCGCGCTCGCGCAGCCCATCCATCGCCGCGCGCGCCGAGCCGACGCCCGGCAGCACCGCGAGATCCGCGCCGGCGACATCGGTCGTGACCTGCGCGCCGAGCCTGCGGAACGCGATCTCCACGGAGCGAACG
>JBKJQL010000264.1:0-7637 GCA_046594035.1 Gaiellaceae bacterium | reverse complement strand
TCGATCCGGAGCGCGCGGCGGTGCGCACGTGGCTCTGTGTCCTCGTCCATCGACGCGCGGTCGACATCGCCCGGCGGGAGGCACGGCATCATCCGACCGATGCCGACGCTCTTGCCCCGGAGCCCGATTCGTATACGGCCGAGGAGTTGCTGCTGCTGCAGATCGACCGCAGGCGCGTTCGCGCAGCACTCGACCGGCTCAGCCCCCGGCACCAGCAGGTGATCGAGCTCGCCTACTGGGGCGGACTCAGCCAATCCCAGATCGCCGTCCGTTGCGGTGTGCCCGTGGGCACGATCAAGAGCCGGACCTTTGACGCGCTCACGCGGCTGGCGGCGCTGCTCGCGCCGCCGGAAAACGTCGCCGCATAGCGAATGGGCCGTGAAGGGATCGAACCTTCGACCTTGGGATTAAGAGTCCCCTGCTCTACCAGCTGAGCTAACGGCCCGCGGAACGCCGCGTATCGTAGCGGCGTTATGCACGTCCTCTCCGTGGTGGGCAACCGGCCCCAGTTCATCAAGTCGGCGCCGCTCTCGGTCGCGTTGCGGGAGGCCGGAATCGAAGAGACGGTCCTCCACTCCGGCCAGCACTGGGATCCGGGGATGTCACAGGTCTTCTTCGACGAGCTGTCGATCCCCGAGCCTGCCTACCGCCTCGATCTCCGCACCTCGGACATCGATGCGCTGACGGGGCCGATCCGCGAGGTGGTCGAGCGGGAGCAGCCGGACTGGGTGCTCGTCTACGGCGACACCAGCACCACCCTGGCCGGCACGCTGGCGGCCGGGAACATGCCGGTCGCCCACGTCGAGGCCGGGCTGCGCAGCTTCGACCTTTCGATGCCGGAAGAGCGGAACCGCATCGAGGTCGACCGGATCTCTGCGCTCTTGCTGACGCCGGACACGCGCTCCGCAGAGCAACTTGCGAGCGAGGGCATCACGGGACGCGTCGAGGTCGTCGGCGACGTGATGGCGGATGCGACGCGCATCTTCGAGCCGATCGCGCGACGACTCCCGATGCGCGAGGGGCAGTACACCGTCGTGACCGTGCATCGTCAGGCAAACACGGAGCCCGACCGGCTGCGCGCGATTGTCGCCGGCCTCGCCGAGAGCGGCCGGCCGTTCGTCTTCCCGGTGCATCCACGCACGCTGCAGGCCCTTGACGAGCACGCAATCTCTCTGCCTCGCAACGTCCAGGCGATCGACCCGCTCGGCTACCTCGAGATGGTCGCGCTGCTCGCAGGCGCCGACGCTGCGCTCACCGACTCCGGGGGGCTTCAGAAGGAGGCGTACTGGTTGCGCGTGCCGTGCGTCACCGTCCGGCCGAGCACCGAGTGGGTCGACACGCTCGTCTCCGGGGCCAACACCCTTGTCGAACCGGATGGCCTCGCCCTGGCGCTCGAGCAGGCGCGGTTCCCGGACGACGCACCCCGGCTCTACGGCGACGGTCATGCTGCCGAACGGGTGGCGGCAGCCCTGTACCCTTGAGCGGCGTGCCCGCCGAGAGCCTCTATGACGTCGCCGTCATCGGTGCGGGGTACGTAGGTGTCCCGCTCGCAGCCACCTTCGGGGAGGCCGGCAACCGCGTCCTGCTGATCGACGTCCAGAAGCACGTCGTCGATGCCCTGAACCGCGGCGAGAGCCACATCGAGGACGTCAGCTCGGAGCGCCTGTCTGCGTTGACCGAGAAAGGACTGGTCGTCGCGACGAACGACTACGAGCAGGTCAAGCAGGCGCACGCGATCCTGATCGCGCTCCCGACACCGCTCTCGCGCCAGCGCGAACCGGATCTCTCCTACATCGAGCGGGCGGGACAGAGCCTCGCGCCGATGCTCCAGCGCGGGCAGGTCGTGATCCTCGAGTCGACGACCTGGCCGGGGACGACCCGTGAGATCCTGCAGCCGATCCTGGAGGAGGGCTCCGGTCTGAAGGCAGGCGAGGACTTTCATCTGGCGATGTCCCCGGAGCGCGTCGACCCGGGCCGCGAGGACTGGACGACGAAGACGACGCCGAAGGTCGTCGGTGGGATCAACGCCGAGTCCACCAAGGCGGCCGCGGAGGTCTACCGCGCCGCGATCGACACCGTGCACGAGGTGTCGACACCCGAGGCCGCGGAGCTGACGAAGCTGCTCGAGAACATCTATCGCGCGGTCAACATCGCGCTCGTCAACGAGCTCGCGCAGCTCTGCGACCGCATGGACATCGACGTGTGGGAAGTCGTCGACGCCGCGGGTACCAAGCCGTTCGGGTTCGCGTCGTTCAAACCAGGTCCCGGTCTCGGGGGTCACTGCATCCCGATCGACCCCTTCTACCTCACGTGGAAGGCCCGCGAGTTCGACTTCTCGACGCGCTTCATCGAGCTCGCCGGAGAGGTCAACAACAACATGCCGTACTTCTGCCGCTCGTTGATCTCGCAGGCGCTGAACCACGGCGCAAGCAAGTCGGTCAGCGGGTCGAAGATCCTGATCATCGGCGTTGCGTACAAGCCGGACATCAGTGACATGCGCGAGACGCCCGCCGAGAAGCTGATCCACCTGTTGAAGACCGCCGGCGCGGACGTCTCCTACCACGACCCCCACGTGCCGGAATTCGACGGCATGACCTCGGTCGCGCTCGAGCCCGAGCGCTACGACTGCGTCGCGATCGTGACCAACCACTCCGGGATCGACTACGCCGACGTCGTGGAACGCGGTCATGTGATCGTCGACTTCCGCAACGCGACGAAGGGCCACGAGGTCGAGGGCAAGGTCTGGAAGTTGTGACAAAAATCGGCGTCGTCGGCCTCAACTACTGGGGCCCGAACCTCGTCCGGAACTTCAACGACATCGCCGAGCTCACGTGGCTTTGCGATCTTGACGAGCAACATCTCGAGCCAATGGCTGCGCGCTATCCGAACGCGCGCGCGACGACGAAGTTCGAGGACCTGCTCGGAGACGATGCGCTCGATGCGATCGTGATCGCCACCCCCGTGCCGACCCACTACGCACTTGCGAAGCAGGCGCTCGAGGCGGGGAAGCACGTTTTCGTCGAAAAGCCTCCTGCGATGCGCGCTGCGGAGATGGACGAGCTCGTCTCGCTCGCCGCCGACCAGGATCTCGTGCTGATGCCGGGGCACCTGCTGCTCTATCACCCCGGTGTGCTGAAGCTGAAGGAGCTGATCGCCGCCGGCGAGCTCGGCGACGTGCTGTGCGTCTACGGCAACCGCGTCAACCTCGGCATCGTGCGCTCGAACGAAAACGCACTCTGGTCGCTCGGAGTGCACGACCTTTCGGTGATCCTCTACCTGCTCGACGAGGACCCGGAGCTCGCAACCGCGCAGGGCAGCGCCTCGATCCACCCCGGCGTCGAGGATGTCGTGTTCTGCTTCCTGCGCTTCCCGAGCGGGAAGATCGCGCACATGCACCTGTCGTGGCTCGACCCGCACAAGATGCGCAAGATGACCGTTGTCGGCCGGGAGAAGATGGTCGTGTTCGACGACATGGAGCCGGAGCGCAAGGTGACCGTTTACGAGAAGCGCGCGGGAGCCGCAGGCGAGCTGTTCTCAGGCGACATCTCGATCCCCAAGATCTCGACCCACGAGCCCCTCCGGCTCGAATGCACCTATTTCCTCGAGCTGATCGACGGACAGCACGACCGTTCACAGGTTGCACGCGACGGCGCTCGAGTCGTCCGCGCGCTCGAGATGCTCACGAATTCGCTGAATGGCTGAGATTCATCCGTCCGCGATCGTTTACGAGGGCACCGTGCTCGGCGAAAACGTGCGGGTGCTCGAGAACGCAGTCGTCGGCAAGCAGCCGTCTCTCGGTCCGAAGTCGACGACGAAACGGGACCCGCTGCCCCCGACGACGGTCGGCGCGGGCACGGTGATCTCGACCGGTGCGATCGTCTTCGCCGGCTCGTCGATCGGCGAGGGCTGCATCGTCGGCGACCAGTCGTGCATCCGCGAGCGCGTGACGATGGCGGACGACTGCATTCTTGGTCGCGGCTCGCTGATCGAGAACGACACGACCGTCGGCGCGGGGACGCGGATCCAGGCAGAGGCGTACATCACCGCGTACTCGACGCTCGAAGAAGACGTTTTCATCGCGCCGTGCGTGGTGACGACGAACGACAACTTCATGGGCCGCACCGAGAAGCGGAAGGCCCTGATGAAAGGCCCGACGATCCGGCGCGGCGCCCGCGTCGGCGGCGGCGCGATCCTGTGCCCCGGCATCGAAGTCGGCGAAGAGGCGTTCGTCGGCGCGGGAGCCGTGGTGACGAGGGACGTCCCGCCACGCAAGCTCGTCGTCGGCTCGCCGGCGCGCGTGCTGCGCGACGTGAACGAGGACGAGCTCCGCGCTAACGGCGGCTGAGCGCGAGCTTGTACTGCACCGGGTCGTGCACCGGCCGGAGGAGCTTCGCCTCGAGGTAGTAGACGCCGGTCGCCCGCGCCCGGTAGGCAACGCGAAACTGCGGGCCGACGCGGCGTGACGAAGCCAGACGCGTGTCCGTGGGAATCCGGCCAGGGGCGAGCTCGACGTGCTCGGTGCCCGGCGCCCAGAGATCGAGCCGAACCGAAGCGCTCACGCCAGGCGTGAGCCGCGCGAACAACCGCGCGCCCTTCTTCAGGTGCACGCGGTAGACGTCGGTGTTGTCGTCCCAGTAATCCAGCGACGCTTCGATCGTGCGCGGCAGCGGCGGCAGCGCGTGCGACCACGGACCGGCGTCGTCGTTCGGCTCGAAACGGTCGGGTGGCGGCAGCGTGTGCTCGCCGAGCATGGTCAGGGCGCTCAGCACGTCGAGTGTTCCCCAGCCCGTGTAGAGGTCTCGACCCGCCCGGCACGAGTCGCAACCGGTGGCGGCGCTGGCGTCATCGGCGCTGCGCTCGAGCAGCCAGGCGACCTGCTCTGGCCTGAGCGACGGGTCCTCGCCGAGCAGCAACGCGGCTGCGGCGGTCACCTGTGGCGTGGCGAACGAGGTGCCGATCCCGAGGCGGAACTCGAGCGGGCCGCAGTCCGAATACGGGCGGGCCGAGCAGTCCGCCGTGTCATCAACGAGCCGCTGCGGGATCGTCGAGAAGATGGCGGCACCGGGGGCCGCGATGTCGTTGTAGATCGCATCGCGGTTCGAGTAGTCCGGCACCGACCCGTCCTGACGCACCGCACTCACACCGATCACATGTGGGAGGGCGGCCGGGTAGTCGGCGAAGTTCCAGGGCGTCGCCGGTGACTGTGGGCCGTTGCCGACTGCCGCGACCACGACCACACCCCTGGAGTACGCGTAGGCGATCGCCGCCTGCTCGAGCGGCGAATACGTGTCGACCTTTGGGTCGAGCGGATCGCGCACGCCACCCAGGCTGAGGTTGATCACACGCGCGCCGTGGTCGACCGCCCAGCGGATGGCAGCGACCTCGCCGGCAAGCGAGATGTTGCCGTCTGCGCCGACCACCTTCGCGATCATCAACTGGGCGTTGAAAGCCATCCCGGCGATGCCTTCGTTGTTCACCGGGTTTGCCGCGATCACGCCGGCGATGAACGTCCCGTGTCCCTGCTGATCCGTGTACGGCGAGCCGCCGACGAACGAACGCGCCTCGACCACCCGTCCCATCAGGTCCGGGTGCGATCCGTCGATGCCGGTGTCGATCACTGCGACCTTGATCGAGAAGAGCTTCGGCGCCAACGGCCAGTACGTCCATGCGTGGTCCTGCTCGAGATACCACTGCTTGGATGCGAGCGGCTCGGTGTTGTCGAACGCGAACGCCGGCGCGGCAAGAATCGCGGCCGCCACGGCTACGACGAGCACCAGCCTCAGCAACAGGCCGGCTTCGACAGGCCCGCCGCGAGCCCGTGACCCGGTGCGACGCGGACGCGATAGGCGCCTGTTGCCTGGGGCGCCGGAGCGCCGAGACTGAATGCGCCCGCGGCGTCCGTCGTCGTGGTCGTAACGGTCTGCCAACCGGTGAGTCCGTCTGCGCTCCACTGCAACTGCGCAGCGGCGTATGCGACGGCAGGCTTGGTCGCTCCCGTCGCGGTTCCCTGCTGAACCGTCGCGTCGACGCGCACGGCTACGGCGATCTTCGCAAGCCCGGCGCGCACGTCACCCCACACGAGCCGGTACTGCGTCGCGACCTGCGGCCGGACGATGGTCGAAAACGCACCGTCGGCATCAAGCAGCAGATCGCCGACCGGCGTCCAGTCGAGCTCGAACGGCTTCGCCTCGAGCGAGACGAGATCGGCGCCTCGCACCCGACCCGTGAGGGAGACCGCGCCCCCGTAGATCATCGTCTTGGCCTTCGGCAGCAGTTGCAGGAGCACCGGGTTGAACCACGTGGAACGCAACTCGAGGGCGCCCCGAACTTGGTTTCCGGTCAGCTTGACCTGCGACTCGTCGTCCGAGACTGCGGTCAGTGACTTCACGCGTCCCGACGGCCCCGTCGTCGTCTGCAGGTCTGCGATCGGCGACGCGAGCTTGAACTGCTTCGTGACGGCGGCAGCGTCGAACAGCACCGGGCCCCAGTCGTGGTACGGGGACGCCGTGTCGTACGGATCGGCGACCGGAACGAGGTACGGGACGTTGATTCCCGTCGACTCGAGGGCCGAGGCGGTGCGTCCGCCTGACGTCGAGAAGAACAGCGTGTTCGCGACCTTGCCCTTGTAGAGCACAACCTGTCCCTTGGTTGCGTCGACCGCGGTGCTCGTCGCTGCGTTCTCGGCTCTCACGCCGCCGAAGACCTGGCTACGCGTGTCGCCGTAAAGATCGAACGCCCGGCCTCTCGCGACGTTCGCGAGTGCATAGGAGCGCGCCGCGACCGCTTGCGCCTTCAGCGCCTCGGGGAGCCACGAGGACGGCATCTCCGCGGGCACGACGGCCTTGAGGTACGCCTCGAGGCCGACGGTGTCGATCACCTGCACGAGCTTGCCGTCGCTCGAGACGGTCAGCTTGCCGCGATACGGGACCTTGTCGACGATCAGCGGCTGCTTCCCGACGAACGTGAACGGCGCCTGCAGCTCGGAGTGGTCGGCGAGCACGAGCTTGGGCTTGAAGACGAGCACACCGGGATCGAGCACGAGCTTGTTGCCGGCCGCGCCGACGACCGTCCAGGACGCGGTCGACTCGACCGTCGTCTTCTTCGCGGCCGCGAGCAACACGCGGACGGTCGTGACCTTCGCCGGGCCAAGAGTCGTCCCCGAGTAGTAGTGGCCGAGGATGCGGTCGAACGTCCAGCCGCGTTTCGCGTACCCGTACGCGCCCCACTGGCTGAGGCCGAGGCCGTGGCCCCACCCGTGACCGCTGACGGCGAGCACCGAGGAGGCCGGGCTGGTCGTCACGGTGGAGGTCGAGGAGGTGGTCGCGGCGGGCGCGATCGGGTTCGCTGCGAGCAGCGTGGAGGCCACGCCGCCCAGGATCAGCAGGCAAGCCGCGATCGAAAAACGGGCATAGCGAGCCACGCAGGCCAAAGTAGCCGAGGTCCCGCCGCCCATCTGCGATGCTTTAGATGCTTTACCGAACGTTTCCATTACGCGCTTCTCGGCAACGCTTTCGTTGCCCGTTCTGGCATGCCTGCCCCTCTAGACACCTCCTTGCCGCCCCGGTACCGGGACGCTCGGCTCATCGCCCAGGGCGGGATGGGCGAGATCTATCTGGCCCGAGACGACGTCCTCGGCC
>JBKJQL010000171.1:0-3357 GCA_046594035.1 Gaiellaceae bacterium | reverse complement strand
TTCAAGGCATGGACGTTCTCGATGCCGTTGGTCGTGAACGACTTGCGCGTCTGCGGGTCGATCAACTTGACGCCGGGGCCGTCGTTGATGACCGACACCAGCGCGTCGAGCTCGGTGCGATAGACCGTCTCGAAGTCCTTCTCGGCGTCCCGGATGGACTTGTTGTTCGCCTGTCGCTCCTCTTCGTCGAGGTTCACCTTTCGCGAGAACTTCTTCGTCGCGATGATGATGCCCTCGGAGCCCGGCGGGACCTCGAGCGAGTCGTTCTTCACGTCTTCGCCCGCGCGGCCGAAGATCGCGTGGAGCAGTTTCTCCTCGGGGGAGAGCTCGCTCTTGCTCTTCGGCGCCACCTTGCCGACGAGGATGTCGCCGGGGTAGACGCGCGTGCCCGTGCGCACGACGCCCGTCTCGTCGAGGTTGCGCAGCGCGCGCTCCGAGACGTTGGGGATGTCGTTGGTGAACTCTTCGCGACCGAGCTTGGTCTCGCGAATTTCGATCTCGTAGACGTCGATGTGGACCGACGTGTACGTGTCGCGACGGACGAGGTCCTCGGACACGAGGATGGCGTCCTCGAAGTTGTAGCCGTCCCACGGCATGAACGCGACCAGCACGTTCTTGCCGAGCGCCAGCTCGCCCTGGTGCGTGGCCGCGCCGTCGGCGATCACCTGGCCCGCCTTGACGACGTCGCCCACCGAAACCAGCGGTCGCTGGTTCAAGCAGGTGCGCTCGTTGAGTCCGGTGAACTTGCGCAGCTCGTAGACGCCGTCGCCCTCGATCGCGATCTGCGTCGCGTCGACGGACATCACCTTGCCGCCCGCGCGCGACTTGACGAGCATGCCCGAGTTCATCGCGACCGGGCGTTCCATGCCGGTCCCGACCAGCGGCGGCTCGGTCTCGACCAGCGGCACCGCCTGGCGTTGCATGTTCGAGCCCATGAGGGCGCGGTTGGCGTCGTCGTGCTCGAGGAACGGAATCAGCGCGGCGGACACGCCGACGAGCTGCATGGGCGAGACGTCCATGTATTGGACGTCGCCGGGCTTGACGAGGAGGAAGTCGTCGTTGCGGCGCGCGAGGACGAGCTCGCCCGCGAGCTTGCCGCCGTCTTCCACGTCGGTGTCGGCCGGAGCCAGCACCGCGTCACGCTCCTGGTCGGCGCGCAGGCGCACGATCTCGCCCGTCACCTTGCCGTGCTTGACGACGCGGTACGGCGCCGTCAAGAAGCCGTAGTCGTCGACGCCCGAGAAGATCCCGAGCGACGAGATGAGGCCGATGTTGGTGCCTTCCGGCGTCTCGATCGGACAGATGCGGCCGTAGTGGCTGATGTGAACGTCGCGGACCTCGAAGCCCGCGCGCTTGCGATTGAGTCCGCCGGGTCCCAGCGCCGAGAGGCGCCGCTCGTGCGTCAGCTGCGAGAGCGGGTTCGTCTGGTCGACGACTTGCGACAGCTCTCCGCGGCCGAAGAAGTACTCGATCTACGAGGAGATCGTCTTCGAATTGATCACGGTGCGCGGCGTCACGTTGCCGCGCTCCTCGATGTTCATGCGTTCCTGCGCCGTGCGACGCAGCTTCAAGAAGCCCTTGCGGAATTCGTCGCCGGCCAGCTCGCTGATCGGGCGAATGCGGCGGTTGCCCAGGTGGTCGATGTCGTCGATCTCGCCCTTGCCCGAGCGCAGACCCACGAGGTAGCGCATCGCGTTGACGAGGTCTTCCTTGCGCAAAACCTGGTCGTCCTCGCCGAATTCGGTGCCGAACTTGCGGTTCAAGCGAAAACGCCCGACCTTGCCGAGGCGGTAGCGCGACGGGTCGAAGAACTTCTCTTTGAAAAGGTCCTTCGCCTTGTCGATCTGCGGCGGGTTGCCCGGGCGCAGGCGCCCGTAGATCTTGAGCAGCGCCTCTTCGTGCGACTCGGTCGTGTCTTCAAGCAGCGTGTTGAGGACGAGCGGGTCCTCCATGTCCTCGATGACCTCGATGCTCTCGAGCGACGACTTCGAGATGCGCTCGGCGGCCTCCGCGGAAACCGGCTCGAGCGCCTCGACGATCGGCTTGTCGTCGCCGTCGAGACGAATCTCGGACACCGAGTGCTTGCCCGTCACCTGCTTCTTGAAGTTACGGTGGTTGCAGGGCACTTTCGCGGTCGTGTAGAAGGTCCGGACGATGTCCTCGTCGCGGCCGAACTCCTCGGCCATCGCGCGCAGGAGCGACGTCGCGGGAAACTTGCCCGACTGGTCGATGCGGACCGCGAGCAAGTCTTTGTTGGTGACGTTCAACTCGATCCAAGAACCGCGCTCGGGGATCACCCAACACGAGTGGAGCTTCTTGTCGGACGAGTGGACGTCCATCGAGAAGTCGACGCCCGGCGAGCGATGCAACTGCGTGACGATGACGCGCTCGGTGCCGTTGACGATGAACTCGCCGCCGCCGACCATGATCGGGATCTCGCCGAGGTAGACCTCCTCCTCGACGGGCGTTTCCTTCTTCAGGCGCACGCGAATCTTGAACGGTCGGCCGTAGGTGATGCGCAGCTCGCGGCACTCGTCGGGCGTGTAGCGCGGCGCGCCCAGCTCGTAGCCCAAGTACTCGAGATCCATCGTCGCGTCGTACGACGGGATCGGGAAGACCTCGCGCAGGATGCCCTCGAGGCCGGAATCGGTCCGGTGCTCGGGCGGGACTTCTTCTTGGAGAAACGCGGCGTAGGAGCGCGTCTGCAGCTCGACGAGGTCGGGGACCTCGAATTCGCGACGGCTGCCAAATCGAACGAGGGTCGAGCCGTCGGGCTGGATCTCGGAGTTGCCGCCGCTCTTGTCGCCGTGACGATCGGACGCCATGTGCTGTCTCCCGGATTCGGATTTCGTCCGGGGGCGAGACCAAAGGCAGCGCACGCGGCCGGGCGTCGCGGACGACGAACCCGCGCGCGAATCGAACAAGTCGCGTAGCGACTCACTCGAACGCGCCGCAGGAGCGGCGACCCGGGACCCTCGACCGCGGACGATCCTTCCGGATCACCGACGGACGAACGGTTCACTTCGAACGGGCCGCAGATTGACGCCCCGGGCTGATCCACGTCCTTCGGCCAAAGGACGTGTCGAACGGAGGCAGTCAATCTCTAAAAAGGCCCCCCAAGCGAGGCCTCTTTAGAGAGGCCGAGCCGCGGAGGCTTCTCGTGGGATTGCTCCCACGAGCCCCGTACTGTAACCAAACTTGAGGGCAACGGCCCGATTTATGCGTACCGGCTCTGGGCGGCCGAAATCGCCCGACGTTCGAACTGGCAGGACGGCTAGGTGCGCATACTACGGCGAACCCTAGGCGAGGGATCACCGGGGCCGCAGTTCAATCGCCCGATCGATCGAACTGCAGGAC
>JBKJQL010000253.1:0-7939 GCA_046594035.1 Gaiellaceae bacterium | reverse complement strand
CCGGAGGGGGAAGCCCCGGACGGGGCTACTGACCGTGGTCGCTGCAGGCCTCACGCTGCTCTCCCCCGTCGCCGCGCTCGTCGCGCTGCCGGCGCTCGCAGCGATCGCCGCCTCGGTGCTCGGCCTGCGCCGCGTTCGGGCGGTGCGGCGCTCACTTCGACTGTCTGCGCCGGGCCCGGTGACGGAGCGCCTACGGCTGGCCTGCGTCGTGGGCGTCGTAGGGGCACTGACGCTCGCCGCGAGCCAGCCGGCCCTGACGCACGAGGCGCAGCTTCGCGTGCGACGCGATGCGCAGGTGCTCTTCGTCGTCGACATCTCTCGTTCAATGGCCGCGTCGGCGAAGCCTGGCGCGCCAACGCGCCTCGACCGCGCAAGCGGCGCTGCGATCCGGCTACGTGCGGCCGTCCCGGCCCTCGCCGCCGGCGTCGCGACCCTCACCGACCGCGTGCTTCCGAGCCTCCTGCCCGTCCCCGACCCGAGGGGTTTCGACGCGGTGATCACGCGCGCCGTCGCAATCGAGAGCCCACCGCCACAGGCAGCCGCCGTCCGGTCGACTTCGCTCGATGCGCTGGGCGGGATCCCCGGGGCCGGCTACTTCGCGCCCGGAACGACCTCGCGACTCGTCGTCGTGCTCACCGACGGCGAGAGCGCTCCGGTGCAGACGGACGAGCTCGCGCGCTCGTTCGCTTCGATCGGAGGGTTTCACGTGATCTTCGTGCGCGTCGCGCGCCCGGGCGAGTCGATCTTCGACGCCGACGGGCGCCGAGAGACTTCCTACCGGCCCGATCCCACGAGCAAAGCGCTCATCAACAGCGTCGCGGCAGCGCTGCGGGGGCACGCGTACGACGAGGGAGACCTGGCCGCCGCCGCGCGCCGGTTGGGAGAGCTCGCAGGCGGCGGCCCGACAAAAGTGCTGCCCGGCGCGACGAGCAACCGCCGGCCGCTCGCCCCGTACCTCGCCGCTCTCGCCGGGCTGCTCATCGCGGCCACGTTCGCGACCACCGTGCCGTGGCTAGGATTGCTCCCTCGTTGACCGACAGTCGTCTTCTCTCGCGCGTGGTCTTGGTCGTGGTTGCGGTCGCGGCCTGCGCAATGCTTCCGTCCGCTTCGGCGCGATCGGCGGCCGCCCCCAACGTCGGGTGGCTCGGGTTCGGCAACACGCCGGACGAGAACCGCCACTCGCCCTTGACGGAGATCAACAAACAGAACGTCAAGCAACTCGGGCGGCTCTTCACGGTCAACTTCCAACAGCTCGACCCGACCGTCCGGCGCGGTGAGCAGTCGTTCCCGGTGATTTCGAACGGCACGATGTATGTCACGACCAACGACGACCGCGTGTTCGCGCTCAACGCGGCCACCGGAGCCGTCAAGTGGAACTGGACGCCGGACAACGTCGCGGTCTTCAAGAACTTCGGCATCGTCGCGAACCGCGGTGTCGCCCTGTGCGACGGCCACGTCTTCGTTCTCACGCTGGACATGACGATCGTTTCGCTCGATCCTGCGACCGGCCACCTCGAACGGCGGGTGCCAATCGCGAAGGCCGTGCCGGGCGCGACCTCGACCTATGGCTACTCCGAGACGAGCGCACCGATCTGCGGTAACCACCGACTCGTGATCGGGGCGGCCGGTTCCGAGTACGGCGTGCGGGGCTTCGTGATGGCGTACCACACGGACCTCACACCGGCGTGGCCGAATCCCTTCTGGACGATCCCTCCGAGCGGCACGAGTTGGCGCAAGTACGGAACGCTCGTGGGCGGCGGAGTCGTCTGGACACCCACGACGATCGATCCGACGACGAACACGCTCTACTTCGGCACCGGATCGGCTACCCCGCTGTATTTCCCGTCAATCCGCCCAGGCCCGAATCCGCGCGCCGACTCACTGATCGCAGTCGACCTTGCGAGCGGGAGGCTCAAGTGGTGGCAGCAGCAGATGGCCCACAACGAATGGTCCTATGACACCGCGCAGCCGCCGATGGTCTACACGGGCTCGGTCGGGAGCCGTCGCTCCCGCATCGTCTCGGTCGCGACGATGGAAGGTGTCTGGTTCGCCTACGACGCAGCCACCGGTCGCCCGATCTACCAGCGCGTGAAGGTGATCGACCGCACCGAACATCCGGCGCTCCAACCGGGCAAGCCCGTGACGGTGTTCCCGTCGTCACTCGGCGGCGTCAACTACTCACCTGCGTCGTACGATCCGCACACGAACTACGTCTTCAACGGCGCGGCGGAAACCGCTGCGATCGAGACGCAGGTGAAGCTGACACCGACACAGAAGCGGCGCAAGCGACTGCTCGGCGACGTGTTCCTGGGGCTCGAGGACAGCACCTTCGGCACGACACTCCCCGGGTGGCACGACCATGGGTCGATCAGCGCAATCGACGTTCGCACCGGTAAGCGGGTCTGGAAGATCCGCACGCCCGAGCCCGAGCGCGGCGGAGTCTCGACCACGGAGAGCGGGCTCGGTTTCGCCGGTGGCGGCGACGGCGTCCTGCGCGCGTTCGACCTCAAGACGGGAGCGGTCCTCTGGACGTTCCAGACTGGCCACCAGATCGCGGGCGGCACCTCCATTTACTCGGTGGACGGCAAGGAGTACCTCGCGATCACCTCCGGCGGGACCCCGACGTCATCGGGCGGCGGCATTGCGAGCGAGCTCCAGGTGTTTTCGCTCGGCGGCTCGCAGAAGGAATCCCCGCCTCCACAGCTTCCCGCGTTCCGCGCGACGACGTCCTCGCCGTCGGGCTCCGTGATCGTCGCGAGCAGCGCCCAGCCGACCCGCACGCACGTTCTCGCCCGCGCGTCGAAGGGCGGCGGCGGCCGAATCGTCACCCAGTCGCCCATCGTCGTCCGCCCCTGGGATGCCAACTCCTCGAACGTCCAGACGATGGTCGGACGCCTGTACCTGCGCGGGGCTCCGGTGGCGCGCGCGCGGATCAGCGTCGACGGGTACGTGGTGCGCCGTGCGACAGGCGCCGACGGTTCGTTCCGCTACGACGCCGACGCCACGATGGCCCGCAAGCACCAGGTGCGCGTTGCCGGCCTCGGGGCAGCAACGGTTCGCGACCGCCGCCTCACGGCCGCCGAGCGGAGCGCGCTCGTCGGCGCGTCGGGCAGCCTCAGCGTCGGGTACGCGATCGACGGCCTGCGCGCGCGGCGAGGCGCGAACGGCACCACGGTCGTCACGGGCCGCGCGCACGACACCGCCGGTAGCGCTCCGCCGACCGTCGGGCTCCAGACCTACCAACTGACCGGAACGATCACCGACACCTCGGGCAAGCCCGTGCAGAACGCGGTCGTGATCACGCGCACTCAGGATCGGAACTTCTGGACGTTCTCGTCGGCCACCGACGCGAACGGCCACTTCGCATCGTTCTTCGGCGCCTCCGACGAGACCACCGCAGATCCCGTGCCGCTGAGCGTCGGCGTCGCTCTGGGCGGAACCTCCTACGGGGGGAACCTCGGCACGGTCGTGAACTTCGACCGGCTCCACTCCGCGTCGGTGAACATCCAACTCGGACCGGGTACCAAGTACACGATCAGCAAGCCGACGTCCTACGGTGGTGCGATCTACCAGGGTCTCGTCGTCGGTGTTTCCGGCCCCCGCGGAGTGATCAAGCCCGTGGCGAATCGCTGGCCCGACGCACGCGGCACGTTCACCGTCGTCCTCCCGGCGTCGGCACGCGGAAAGACGATCCGCTTCTGGGAGAACCAGCGCCAGACGTTCAGCACCTTCGCGGCCCGCCCGGGCGGGCCGGTCGACCTGCGGGCCTGGCCGACCCAGTTGGGGCCGGCCGCTCCAGCAGGTCTCGCGAGCATCAAGATCCCGCGCTGAGAAAGAACTCGAGGGGCGGCGCCGGAGGAGTCCGGCGCCGCCACACCTCGAACGTCGATCAGGCTACCTTGAAGGAGCCCTTCATGATCGTCGCGTGCGGGTCACAGACGTAGGTGTAGGTGCCCTTCTTCAGCTTCAACTTCCACGTCGACGTGCCCTTCCCACCGAGCGACGTCGTCTTGTTCACGCCCGGGCCCTTGAGGCGGAAGTTGTGGATCGCGGACTTGTCGGAGACCTTGATGATGTAGGTCCCTGCGGTCAGCTTCGTGACCTTCTTACCGCCCTTCGTCAACGTGATCGTGAACCCGGGGCCGACCGTGCCGGTCAGGGTCGGCGTCGCGGCGAAGGCGGCGGGAACAACGAGGGCCGCACAGACTACGGCTAGTGCTACGAGCTTCAATTCGACTCCTCGGAGATTGGGGAAAGGGGGGTATCTGGCGGACATTGTGCCCGCAATCGAGTGGGTTGGGGCGAACTCGATCGCTCGGCTTCGGGAAGGTCGAGCGGCGTCGGCGCGGTGACTGACATTCTGGCCTCGACATGCCGCCTCGCCCCAATCGGGTCACCCCGCTCAGCGAGCTGATCGCGACCCCGTCGCGCGGCCTCGTCTATGGAAACCGCGGCTGCCTGCACGATGAGACGGGCCGGATCCGCCGCCGCTGGAACGGCCGGCGCTGGATCTCGTGCCAGCTGCGTTTCAAGGACTGGCGACGGACGACACTGCTCCAGCCGGGGCGCTTCACCGAGCTCTTCTTCCTCGACGAGGCGACCGCATTCGCGGCAGGTCACCGCCCGTGCGCGCTGTGCCGCCGCGCGGACTACAACCGCTTTGTCGCGATCTGGCAGACGTTGCACCCGGAACAAACGGACGCCGACGAGATCGACATTCAGCTGCACGACGAGCGCGTCGATCCTGGCACGCGTGAGCAGCGACATCACGACGGACCGCTCGACGAACTGCCCGACGGCGCCTTCGTGCTGCACGACGGTGCGCCCCACCTCGTGCTCGGCGACAACCTGCTCGCCTGGTCGGCCGCGGGCTACCCCACTCGTAGCCCGCGGCCGACCGGCATCCGGGCGCGCGTGATCACACCTCCGTCACTCGTCGCCGTCCTCCGGACCGACTGGCAGTCGCTCGTGCCGGTGGTGCATCCGTCCGCATACGCTTAGGCTCGGCCCGTGGACGAACTGGAGTTGCTGGACTGGAAGCGCCGCATCTTCGAGCTGTACGCGGAGATCCGTAGCGACCCGCAGCCGGAACGTGCCTGGCAGCACTGGCGCGATGTGCGCGAGGAGCTCTTTCGCTCCCACCCGCAGACCCCGTCGCCGGACACGCAACCGCGCTACTTCGACTACGACCCGGCGTTCCGCGTGTTCGGGACCGTCGAGTACGCCGAGCGCGAGCGCCGCGAGATCGCAACCTCCGGCGAGCAGCCCTACGCCTTCACGCGCTTCGCGCGCACGGTGTTCGAACTCGCGGGCAACGAGCACTCCCTCGACCTCTACTGGCTCGAGGGCTACGGCGGGGGCGTCTTCCTCTCTTTCGCGGATGCGACGAGCGCGACCGAGACCTACGGCGCGTGCCGGTACCTGCTCGACACGGTGAAGGGGTCGGATCTCGGGGAGCGAGGCGGGCGGCTCGTGCTGGATTTCAACTTCGCCTACAACCCCTCCTGCGCCTACGACCCGCGCTGGGTCTGCCCCCTGGCGCCGCCCGGGAACAGGCTTTCCGTGGCGGTTCGCGGCGGCGAGCGCGTCTCTGCTTGAATCGTCCCGATGGCTGCTCTCTACCGCAAGTACCGCCCGCAGACCTTCGAGGAGGTCGTGGGGCAGGAGGCGGTGGTGCGAACGCTGACGAACGCGATCACCCAGGAGAAGGTGCGCCAGGCCTATCTCTTCGCAGGCCCTCGTGGCACCGGTAAGACCTCGCTCGCTCGGATCCTCGCCAAGGCCGTCAACTGCGCTCACGGCCCGACCCCGACGCCCGACGGCACCTGCCACGCCTGCCTTGCGATCGCCGGCGGCACGTCACTCGACGTGATCGAGATGGACGCAGCGTCCCAGCGCGGGATCGACGACATCCGCGAGATTCGCGACCGCGTCGTCTTGCAGCCGGTCGAGGGCCAGTACAAGGTCTACATCCTCGACGAGGCGCACCAGCTCACCGACGCCGCGTGGAACGCGCTGTTGAAGCTGATCGAGGAGCCTCCGCCACATCTGCTCTTCGTCTTCTGCACGACGGAGCTCCAGAAGGTGCTGCCGACCGTGCGCTCGCGCTGCCAGACGTTCGTCTTCCAGCGGCCACGCCTCGCAGACCTCGTGAAGGTGCTGCGGTGGATCGCCGACGGCGAGCAGATCGACGTGCCGGACGCAGCGCTCGCGCTGATCGCACGAGCCGCCCGCGGCGCCTACCGCGACGCGGTGTCGACACTCGATCAGCTCGCGTCCGCGACCGGCGGCGCGATCACGGTGCAAGACGTCCTGCAGCTGCTCGGTGCCGTCGAGGACGAGGTGCTCTTCCGCCTCTGCGACATGGTGGTCGGGAACGAGACCGCCGACGCGCTGATGTTCCTCGAGGAGCTCTCGGAGCAGGGACAGGACCTCGGGCGGCTCGTCACCGACCTGCTCGAGCATCTGCGCCATCTGTTGCTGGTTCAGCACATGAACGAGGTGCCCGACTCGCTACCGGTGACCGACGAGGCGCGCGAACGGCTGCGCGAACAGGCGAACCAGCTGCCCGTCGCGACAGTCGTGCGGTTGATCGACCTGCTGGCGGTGGCCGTCGACGACATGCGCCAGGGCGGCGACCCCAGGCTGCCCCTCGAGCTCGCACTGGTGAAGGTCACGCGGCCGGCTGCTGATCTGTCGCGCGAGTCGTTGGCTTTTCGCCTGGAGCGGCTCGAGGATGGGCACACGGTTGCGCCCGAAAAGCCTGTCAAGGCGGTTGCCGCCGAGGCCGCTCCCGCTCCTGCCATCGAAGCGGCCCCGGCGCCGTTGCGCGTCGAGCTCGAGCAACTGCAAGAGGCCTGGCGCCGCACGATCCTCCCGGCGGTCGAGCAGCGGTCGATCCCGATCGGCAAGACGCTCGCCGAGGCGCATCCCGCGTCACTCGCCGGCGACACACTGACGCTCGAGTTCCCGCAGACCGCGGCGTTCCACATGAAGCTCGCGGAGGACCCGAAGAACTCGGCGATGCTGCGCGATGCGCTCTACGAGGTGACGGGGCGCAAGCTCGCGGTTGAGTTCGAGCTCGGCGAAACGGGGAATGCAGGCGTCGAGGACGAAGCGCACACGAGCGAGGAAGACGTCCTCGAGTTGCTGAAGAGCACCTTCGACGCGAGGGAGCAAGACGAATGAGCTTCGACTTGAACGCACTGATGAAGCAGGCGCAGGAAATGCAGGCTCAGATGGCCGAGCTGCAGGAAGAAGCCTCCAAGGAAACGGCGGAGGCATCTGCCGGCGGCGGGATGGTGACCGTGGTCGCAAGCGCAGGCGGTGAGATCAAGGAGCTGCGCATCGACCCCAAGGCAATCGATCCGAGCGACCCGGAGCTGCTCGCCGACCTGGTGATGGCCGCTGCGAACGAGGCGCTCCGCGCGGCACACGCCAAGGTCGAGGCGAAGATGAAGGCGATGCTGCCGCCCGATCTCGGCGGCCTCTTGCCCGGGCTGTAGAGATCGACGAGAACTTCCTAGCGAAGCTGCTCGACGTCGGGAGCGAGCTCGAGCTCCCGGAGGGGCACGTGCTCGTCGAGCCGGGCGTGCCGGTCAGCGGCCTCTTTCTGATCCTGCACGGTGTGCTGCTGATCGAGACGCCGGACGAGGAGTACGAGCGCGGGGCGGGCAACGTCGTCGGCGAGTGGGAGAAGCTCGACGGCACGGAGGACATCCGCGTGACGACGAAGAGCGAAGTGCGTCTCGTCGCGGTCGACCGCGCCGCCTACGAAGCGGCGCTGACGGGTTAGAACCCCTAGCTAGTCCGAGAGGCGTGCGCGAATCGCAGAACGGATGCGGTCGGCGACCGCAGGCATGTCGTGCTCCATCTGCTTGAACTCGCGCTGGAACATGACGATCAAGGTCATCGGCGTCGAGGCGACAACGCTCGCAGT
>JBKJQL010000164.1:0-4586 GCA_046594035.1 Gaiellaceae bacterium | reverse complement strand
ACCTGCTGCCCGACTTCCCCCTGATCAACAAGAGCTTCGAGCTCTGCTACGCCTGCGTGGATCGCTGATGCTGACCCTGCTCCGCGACCTCCGCCGCGCCCGCAAGGCGATCGCCCTGGCCGCGCCCAGACGCGGGCGCAGCCTTGCGATCTGCCACGTCGACGCCGGCTCCTGTAACGGCTGCGAGCACGAGCTCAACCAGCTCGCAAGCCCCTACTACGACCTGCAGCGCTACGGCCTCTCACTCGTCGCCTCCCCCCGCCATGCGGACGTGCTGCTCGTAACCGGAGCGGTAACCAGCCGGATGCGCGAACCGCTGCTGATCGCCTACGCCGCAATGCCCGAACCGCGGCGGGTGGTTGCGCTCGGCGACAGCGCGCTCGGCCGCGACCTGCTCGGCAGCAGCGAAGAGATCGCCGGCCCCGTCGAAGCGATCCTCCCCGTCGACCTCCGCATCCCCGGCCGCCCACCCACACCCGAGGCAATCCTCCAAGCGCTCCTCAGCCTGATCGACGAGACCTTGCCGGCAACGCAGAGCAACCCGCCGGCCGAGCTCTAGCTGCGCGCGAACATCGCAAACAAGAGCACGAAGCAAGCTTGGGAGCGCCTTCTCGATCGCTGCGGTGAGGGGATGAGGGAGGACGGCCGCTGCTCGCCGGCCGTCCTCCCGCCCTCGCCGTTCAGCAGTAGGTGGCAATGATGGTGCCGGTGCCCGCGTGTCCCGCGTTGGGCGCGTAGCCGGGCGCTGTCATCACGACGACGATCTTGGCGATGTTCCCCGACACGGCGGAGCCGTTCTTGCCGACAGACGTCGAGACCGAGCGAGTACGTCTCCAGACATCAACCGAGGGTAGGAGCAAGCACGACGTTCCGCAACCGAGCCCGGCCCGGTAACGCACCCGGAACGGGGTTCGTTGCGCTATCAGACCGGCTCACGCCGCCTGATCGCGACTCTCCGAGACTCGCGGGCAAGCTTTTTCGTTCCGCTACTACGCCGGCGACGACTCGGCCGATGGCAGGCGCCCGTAGTCGACGGCGGCGCGCACGGGCTCGGGCGCGGCGTCTGCGAGCTGCTTGTCGGGGGCGGCGCCGAGCGCGCCGTTGATCGTCGAGAACGCGAGCCGCAGCGCGACGAGCGCTGTCGCCTCGAAGATCTCGCGGTCGGTGAGCCCGGCTTCGCGCAGACGCTCGACGTCCTCGGGCGTCGTCGCGTTCGAGTCGCGCACGACCTGGCGCGCCCACTCGGTGAGCGCGGCTTCCCGCTCGGAGAGACCGGTCGGCGACGCATCGGCGAGCACCTGCGCCGCCGTCTCGTCGTCGATCAGCTTCGCGAGGCGCTGACCCCAGGCGAGCGAGCAGTAGGAGTCTTTGCGCGCCGACGCGGCGGTCGAGTGGAGGATCGCCTTCTCGCGGTCGGTCAGCGCCGAGTCCTCCGCGAGGCACGCGCGCAGCTCGCCGAAACCACTCTCAAAATCGGGCCGCCACGACCAGAGGCGCGTGGCGTTCCAGACGTAGCCGTCGGATTCGCGATCCTCGGCGTACGAGACCTCGCGGGCCTCGGTCGGGGGCGCCTCGTCGAGGAAGTTGTGCCGGTCGGTCACGCCGTCATTATCCCGCGTAGTCGAACGTGGAGCCATAGCCGCACGTTCCCCGGTAGCTGAACGCGAATGGCCCGTCCTCGACGACGAGCTCGTCGGTGACGAGCTCCTCCCCCGTTCGCTCGTGGCCCGGGATCACGCAGGTCACCGTCTCGGCGCCGGCGTAGGCGTCACGAATCGACACGCGTACCCGGTCACGCATCCGCAGCCGCTGGCGGTCTCGCGTGTGGTCGACCTCGATCTCGACCGGGCGCACGTCGACGAGCTCGCTCTCCTTCCACGCCCACGGAAAGTGAGCCTCGGCGTCACCGCCGAGGCGCCCGGCGAAGATCCCTTCGAGCGCCGCGCGCTGCTCCTCGGACGCTCGCGCGTCGAGGTACAGCAGCCACGTCCACGGAGAGCCGGGCTCGTCGTCGCCGTAGCGGAACGCCATCGCGACGGGCAGGCCTGCAAGCTCGACGCCGTCCGCGACGCCCTCCTCGATCAGCCACGAGAGGACGCCGGTGCAGATGCCGTGCGTCGAGCGCCCGCCGGCCACGCCGTCGATGCGGCGGCAGGGGCAGATCGCGTCGCAGTTGCAGGACTCGAAGTACGTGCCGCTGATCCGCCAGCTCATGGCTGCATCTCCATGCCCGTCGTCCCGGCCGGCTGCACGAGCGCCGGGACGCTGCCGGGAGAGGTGGCGACCCAGAAGCCGAGCGCGACGAGAGCGACCGCGAACAGGCGCGCGAACGCCGCACCGCGGGGAGCGGCCTTCTCGACGAGGATCGCGACCGCGACCGCGGCCATCCAGACGAGGCTCATCACGCCGAGCGCGAACAGCGCGAGCATCAAGCCCGTGCAGCAGCCGACGCAGTAGGCGCCGTGCGCAAGGCCCGTCCGCGCGGAGCCGAGCGCGCCGGGGCGGCTGCGCAGCAGGAAGTGCAGCGGCGAGCGGCAGTGGCGCAGGCACGCCGTCTTCAGCGGCGCCAGCTGGTAGAGGCCCGCCGCGACCAGCGCGGCGCCCGCGACGAGCGGCCCACCGTCGTCCCAGGCGAGGAACGACGGCGCGGAGTAGCGCAGTCCGCGATAGGCGACGTAGGCGCCGAGCCCGTAGATCGTCCACGCCGCGAGATACCCGGACACAAACAGTGCGGTGTGCAGCGAGCGGCGAAGGCTCGCGAACATCACGACCGCCGGCGCGGCCGCCGGCAGCATCATCGCGACCATCATCGTCACCCAGACGCCGAGGAACCACCCGAGCGCCCCCAGGTCTGTGCCCGGCCCGGCGTCCATGCCGCGCATCTGCTGCACGGCAACCACCCAGGCCGTGAGCGCCAGCCCGAGGATTGCAGTCAGGAGCGGAAGGCGTTGGATCATGCGTCGACGCTACCGCGTCTACGAATTGCATGCCGGACGGTTTATGGTCGGACGATGTCGTCCTCGCTCTCGGCGACCGCGCCGCAATCCGTCGAGCGGCTGCGCACGGCGCTCCGCACCGCGCGCTACACCGCGGACGGCCTCGCCGAGTCGCTGGGCGAGCACGGATTCGTGCCACAGGGCGAAAACATCGCCGTCGCCTTGCGCAAGCTCGCCGACGATCCTCGCTCGACCCTGATCCGATTGTTTCTCCTCGGCATCGACGTGCCCGCAGTCGAAGCGGAGGTGGCGCTGCCGGTGGACGCGGCAGCCGCGTGCGGACTCGTCGAACTACTCGGCGACTCGGTGGTCCCGCTCGTGCAGCTCATCCCGGCGGGCGATCTCGTGTTCGCGTGCGACCGTACCGGGGGCGGCGGCCGCGAGCACGTCGTCGGACCTGCGCCTTCAGGATTGCTGCTCGCGAACCTGACCGTGCGGCGCCCGGTGACCTCCGCGCTCGACCTCGGCACCGGCTGCGGCATCCAGGCCGTCGCCGCCGTGCGGCACGCCGAACGAGTGGTCGCGACGGACGTCAACCCGCGTGCACTCGAGTTCACCGAGTTCAACAGGCAGCTGAACGGCGGCGGGACGATCGAGCTCCGCACCGGAAGCCTCTTCGAGCCGGTCGACGGAGAGCGCTTCGAGCTCATCGTCTGCAACCCGCCCTTCGCGGTCTCACCGGACACGACCTACACCTACCGCGACAGCGGGCTCAGCGGCGACGCGATGTGCGAGCGCCTCGTGCGCGAGACGCCGGACCACCTGGAGGAAGGAGGCATCGCCCATCTCGTGCTCAGCTGGGCGATCCGCGCGGGCGAAGAGCCCGATGACGCGGTGCTGCGCTGGGTCGGCGAGACCGGTTGCGACGCGCTCTTGCTCCGGTACAACGTCGAGTCGCCCCTCGACTACGCGGTCGGCTGGAACGCGAGCGACCGGGAGGCCGGCGGCGACGCAGTCGACCGCTGGCTGGCGTACTACGAGGAACTCGGGATCGAGGCGCTCGCCTACGGCGCGCTCACGCTGCGCCGCCGCGACGGCCGCAACTGGGCGTACGCGGAGGAGGTCGCTGCCGACCGCCTCAACCCGGCGGGCGATCACGTCGAGCGGCTCCTGCGGACGCACACCTACCTCGCCGGCATCGACGACGAAAGCACGCTGCTCGACGGCGTCTTCGAGCTTGCCGGCCGCCAACGGCTGGATCAGACCCTGCGTCCGCAACCCGGCGGGTTCACGGTCGAGGGCGCCTGGCTCGCGCTCGAGGACGGCCTCGGCTTTCGCGCCGCCGTCGACGGGGTCGCAGTCGAGCTCGTCGCGCGCGTCGACGGCCGGCGCTCACTGCGCGAGGTCACCGCCGAGGTCGCGAGCTCACTGGGCGTCCAGTCCGGCGAGGCCGAGCAGGCGGCGCTGCCCGTCGTCCGGCGGATGCTGGAGCTCGGCTTTCTCGAACCGCGGAGTTGAGTTCCGCCCTCGCGATCTCTAGGGTCGCGAATGGGGGGCCACCGCACGATCAAGGGGGAGGGCAACATGGAGAACGACCAGCAGGAGGCTCGGGGCACCACGTCCCGAGCGCGTTTTCTCGGGGGCGCTGCG
>JBKJQL010000009.1:0-2685 GCA_046594035.1 Gaiellaceae bacterium | reverse complement strand
GTGGGGCTGGCGTCGGCGGCATCGGCAGGAGCGTCCGGCGCTGCGCCTTCGGAGAGCGTGCTCGCGTCGAGCGCGCCGTCGGCCTCGACCGGGCCATCCGTGAACCCGCTGAGATCCGCGAAGCAGGCCGCCAGCGCCGCGGCAAACGCGGCTCCTGCGACGACACTGCGCCTCGCGACCATCTCCGCCAGTGTAGCCGCGCACCTGCCCCCGGGTCCGGAGGTGAAGTGTCGGTCGGCCCCGGGCACCGCGTTATCCATGCGAAAATAATCAAGTTCGTTGGGACCGCGTGGTGTGAGCGATTTCCAGCACTTGGCGCGTCTCGTGAAGGTCTCGGTAGTTTTCTGTAAGCGGGTGGCTTGCATCAACCTACATCATAGCTACTCCTAACTCAGCCCAATGAAGCTCTCTTTGACCCGCCTCCCGCTGATGATGCTCCTCGCTGCCAGCACCGCCGTCGCGTGTGCGGCCCCCACCGATGGCGACGAAGGCGCGCAGGGAGAGGAAGAGGACCTCACGAGCCTCACCGCTCGCGCGCGCAAGCTCGAGTTCGCCGGCTACGTCTACGTGGCGGACGGCGCGGGCGACTCCGAGATCATCCGCGCGGTGAAGCAGCAGACGCAGTCGGCCTTCGGCGCGCTCCGCACCGCCACCGTCGGCGTCAACAGCCGCGAGCTCAAGGATGTCGACCCGGCCACGTTCCTCAAGACGTCGGTCTCGGTCGTCGACCCTGCGGCGCCCGGTGCGGCGCGCAAGATGACCAAGGTCGCGTACACGTACACCGACAACGCGCTCGTCCCGATCCCGATGGCCTCGCGCTCGGCGATCTCGCTCGCGCTCCTCGGCAACGGCTACGCGTCGAAGACGGACCGCATCCTCCCGGAGTGCACCGACAACGACAAGGAAGCGAAGGAGTTCGTCGGCTCGATCTGGTACGTCTTCAACCCGTCCGTCCCGACCTGCAAGCCGGCCATGGTTGCCGAGCAGCAGAAGATCGACGCGGACAAGCGCGGTCTCGCCGCCGGCCAGATCCCGCTCAGCGAAGTGAACCGCCTCTACATCCCGATGCAGGCGAACCTCAAGTCGACCTCGCAGACGCGCGCGACCAAGTACCCCGAGTACGATCGGCTCTACTCGGGTGGTGTCGAGCAGGGCAAGCTCGTCGTCGGCATGGTCTCCGGCATGATGGCCGACTGGGCCGCCGGTGAGCACCACGACACGTTCGAGGATGGTGGCTACGACATGTGGTACGAGGGCCTCCGCGAGGTCTTCAAGGCTCGCCCCGGCTTCAAGTTCGCCTCGATCGAGCCCCAGGTCGACGTGCTCAAGTACAAGGTCGGGGCGACCAACGTGTCCTTCGCGTCGTTCGATGACGTGATCGCGTTCGAGCTCGACAACAGGAACCCCGCCGGCGTCACGTACGCGAACCGCAACGCGCTTCGTAAGGTCATTGCCGACACGCTCGTCCGCCACTACCTCACGTTCGAGGTTCCGGTGCAGGTCACGATGGGCGGCACGACCAAGCCCGTCACCATCAAGCTCCAGTCGTACTTCGGCGCAGAGACCGACTCCACGCCGCACAAGCGCCTCATCAAGACGAGCGACATCTTCGTCTACAACGGCCACTCGTACATCGGCTACGGCCCGCTCGACCCGAGCCGCTTCACGGCGGCGGACTTCCCGCCGAGCTACCAGGTCATGAACGTCAACGGCTGCGTCTCGTACAACTACTACGAGAAGGACTACATCCCCCTGAAGCAGGGCGGCACGAAGAACCTCGACCTCGTCTCGAACGGCCTCGAGAGCTGGGTCAACGAGTCCGGTCCCGCGATGGGCCGCTTCGTTGGCGCCTTCATCGACGGCAAGCAGAACTCCTACAAGGACATCCTCAAGGCCGCGCAGTTCACGTACTACGGCTACGACTGGGGCATGGACGCCCTCCGCGTGGTCGACGGCGAGGTCGACAACAAGTACAAGCCCTCCAAGACGCCCATCACGGTGCGCTGAGCGAGCCTTCCGAGGCGAGTCTGAAGCCTGAGCGAGGCCTAGCTGGAACGTACGTTTCTCGCCGTCGACTTCGACGGACCATTCCCCGACGAAGTCGCCGCGCTGGCCAGCCGCCTGCGCGGCGACCCGCGTTTGTCGACGGCGCGCTGGGCCAAGCCCGAGACGCTCCACACCACGCTCCGCTTCTTCGGCGACACGAGCGACGCGCAGCAGCGAGCGCTCGGCGACCTCGTCGTCGAGCTCGCGAGCTCCGCCAAACCGCTGTCCGTTCGCGCACCGTGGGTCCATGGGTTCCCCGCGGCGGCTCGAGCGAACGTTCTGGTCATCGACGTCGCCGACGCTGACTCGAAGCTTGCGGCGATGGCCATCCGGGCGGAGGCGGCTGCGGTCGCGCTCGGCTTTCCCGGCGAAGCGCGCCTCTACCACGCTCATCTCACGCTCGCGCGCATGCGGAAGCCCGTGGATGTCTCGTCAATGGCCGGTGAGGCCGCGTCGCTGCCCTCCGGGCACGTCACGGCCCTCACGCTGTATGCGAGTCGGTCGGGCCCCGCGGGTGCGGTCTACGTGCCGCTCACCCGCGCCGCGTGGCCCGTGGCCTGACCTCGGTCGGCCCTATCTCCCGACCAGCGCGTCACGCACGCCGTCGTGCTCGAGCGTCGCGAACGCGTGATGCGCGCC
>JBKJQL010000170.1:0-26498 GCA_046594035.1 Gaiellaceae bacterium | reverse complement strand
GACGCCCGCCTCGCCCTCGAACAGCCATCCCGGCTGTCCAGCGGGCGAGTCGAACGTCCTGCTTGGTCTGGATCCGCCCCCACACCCACGCCCCCGTGGCATCAACCATCTAGGGCTGAACCTGATTCGGTGTCAGCCGAACCAGGTTCAAGAGTTTCGCTCTAGCCGGGCCAGCGGTTGGTGATCGGTGTGCGGCGGTCGCGGCCGAAGGCCTTCGGCCGCAGCTTCACGCCGGGCGGGGCCTGGCGGCGCTTGTACTCGGCGCGGTCGATCATGCCGAGCGCGCGGGTGACGACATCGTCGTCGAAGCCGTCCTGAGCGAGTTCCTCGCGCGAGCGGTCCTGTTCGACGTAGGCCTCGAGCACCTGGTCGAGCTGCGGATAGGGCGGGAGGGAGTCCTCGTCGAGCTGGTCTGCCCGCAGTTCGGCGCTCGGCGCGCGCTCGATGATCGACGCCGGGATCAGCTCGCGACCCGCGCGCTCATTCAGCCACTTCGAGAGCCGGAAGACGTCCGTCTTGTAGACGTCTTTGATCAGCGCGAAGCCGCCGGCGAGATCGCCGTAGAGCGTCGAGTAGCCGACCGACAGTTCCGACTTGTTGCCGGTCGCGATCACGAGCCAGCCGAACTTGTTCGAGAGCGCCATCAGCATCGTGCCGCGGATACGCGCCTGCAGGTTCTCCTCGGTCAGGTCGCTCTCGCGGCCGGTGAACGACTCCGCCAGCGCTCCGTCGAACGCCTCGACCATCGGTTCGATCGCGATCTCGCGGAAGTCGACACCGAGCGACTCGGCGAGTCTTTGCGCATCGCCGCGAGTGGCAGCAGAGGAATAGCGCGAGGGCATCGAGACGCCGTGGACACGGTCGGCGCCGAGCGCTTCGACGCAGAGCGCCGCGGTCAGCGCGGAGTCGATGCCGCCGGACAGGCCGAGCACGACCTCGCCGAAGCCGTTCTTTGTCACGTAGTCGCGCAGCCCAAGCTCGAGGGCAAGCCGCATCTGCTCCAGGTCGTCGAGTTGCGGCGCGAGCTCAGGGTGCGCAGGCGCGGGCTGCTCGCGGGGCGGGGCGAGCTCGACTTCCGTCGCGGTGATCTCTGCACGCTCGCGCGCGAGCGCCCGACGGCGGACGTCGCGGAGCCTGCGGCCCACCGCGGCGACGGGATCGAGATCGACGACGAGCAGCTCTTCTTCGAATCCGGCAGCGCGCGCCAGCACCTCGCCCTCGTCGTCCAGCACGACCGAGTGGCCGTCGAAAATGAGCTCGTCCTGCCCTCCGACCGCATTGCAGAGCGCGACGAACACCGAGTTGTCGGTCGCGCGCACCTTCAGCATCTCCTCGCGCTCGCGGTCCTTGCCGACGTGGAACGGCGAGGCTGAGATGTTCGCGATCAGCTGCGCGCCCGCCAGCGCGAGATCCGTCGCCGGGGGTCCCGGCACCCAGATGTCCTCGCAGATAGTCGGCCCGACGAGCACGTCGCCGAAGCGCAGCAGGAAGTTGTCGTAGGCCGGCGCGAAGTACCGGTCTTCGTCGAAGACGCCGTAGTTGGGCAGGTACCGCTTGCGGTAGATGCAGCGGATCTCGCCGTGTGCAAGCACGAAGCACGCGTTGAAGAGGTCGGTGTCGAGGTGTGGCGCCCCGATCATCGCGGTCACGCCGTGTGTCGCCTTCGCGATCCCCTCGACGGCCGTGCGTGCCGCCCGGATGAACCCGGGGCGGAGCAGGAGGTCTTCCGGCGGGTAGCCGGTGACGACGAGCTCCGGGAAGAGGACGAGGTCGGCGTTCGCGCCGCGTGCCCGTTCCATCCATTCGACGACCTTCGCGGCGTTGCCGTCGATGTCGCCTACGACGCTATTGATCTGAGCGAGTGCCAGTCTCATCGGTTTTCGCCTCTCGGTCGAAAACTCTACCACGGCGCTCCTGGATCGCGGCTCGGCGCCAGCTGACGTAGATCACGAGCGCGCAGAGGAAGACGGCGAAGCTGAGCCAGCCGATGAACGGCGACTCGGTCTTGTTGCCGACGACGCTGATCACCGCGGCGACGACGAGCGCGCCGAGCAGGTAGAGGCGGAGGACGTTGGCGCGCATGACCGCGCCAGTATGGCCGAGGTCAGACGGGCTGGGCGACCGCGTCGAGCCGGTCGCCCGTCTCGAGATCGAAGTAGTGGAACCGCGCGGGGTTGACCGCGAGCTTCAGCGGCTGCCCGACGATCACCTGGGTTCCCTCCTCGAGCGTCGCCGTGAAGAGCGCGCGCGCCGATGCCAGCAGCACGGCGGCATCGCCGTGGTCGGTTGCGGCGCGAACCGACTCGGTGTCCACGGGCGGCGCGTCCACGTGGAAGATCGCGTGCGTCGCAGAGCCAAGCTCCTCGACGATCGCCGGCTCGAAGTCGAACGCCGGCAGGCCCGGGTCGGCGGTCTCGGCCAGCGAGAAGTCCTGCGGCCGGATCCCGAGGATCACCGGGCCGGCCGGGAGGTCATTCGTGGCCACGGGGACGCTGAGGCCCGCGAACTGCACGCGTCCTTCGGAGACCTGCGCCTCGACGAGGTTCATCGCCGGGGAGCCGATGAACGCCGCGACGTAGAGGTTCGCGGGGCGCCGGTAGAGCCGCTGCGGCGTGTCGACCTGCTGGATTCGTCCGTCGCGCATCACCGCGACGCGCTCGCCGAGCGTCATCGCCTCGACCTGGTCGTGCGTGACGTAGACGGTCGTGACCTTCAGCTCGGCGTGCAAGCGCGCAAGCTGCGCGCGCATGTCGACGCGCAGCTTCGCGTCGAGGTTCGAGAGCGGTTCGTCCATCAGGAACGCCGCCGGCTCACGGATGATTGCGCGACCCATGGCCACGCGCTGGCGCTGACCGCCCGACAGTGCGGAGGGTTTCCGCTCGAGGAACGGCTCGAGGCCGAGCATCTCGGCGACCTCCTGCACGCGCCGGGCAATCTCGTCCTTTGGCGTGTGCCGCACGCGCAGCCCGTAGGCGAGGTTCTTCCCCACCGTCAGGTGCGGGTAGAGCGCGTAGTTCTGGAACACCATTGCGATGTCGCGATCGCGTGGGGAGAGGTTCGTGACGACGCGGTCGCCGATCGTGATCTCACCTTCAGTGACCTCCTCGAGCCCGGCGATCATCCGGAGGAGCGTCGACTTGCCGCAGCCGGACGGCCCGACGAGGACGAGAAACTCGCCACTCGCGATCTCGAGATCGACTCCGTCGACGACGCGTACGCCGCTGCTGAACTCCTTGGTCACGTTCTCCAGCGTGATCTGCGACATCGCGGTCCGCTCCTTCGGGCTTGACGGGAAGGCCGAGCATATGACAATCTGGGCTCGCTGTAAACGTTCTCTCTAATCGTTTTCAGAAATCCTTTTGCACAAGCCGGCTCCGCTTCTCCCAACACTCACGACGGTCGCCCGTCTGGCAAACGTGTCGGTTGCCTCCGCGTCGCGGGTGATCAACGGGATCCGGACGAACCCCGAGACCCTCGAGCGCGTCACCGCCGCCGCGGCATCGGTCGGCTACGTCCCGAATGCCGCTGCCCGCAGCCTTCGCTCGCGCCGGACGGGCCAGATCGCGTTCGCGATGCCCGACGTCGCGAATCCCGTCTACACGGCGATGGTCGGCTCGATCCAGAAGGTCGCGCGCGCCAACGGGAGCCGCCTGATCCTGCATTCGACCGACGGGGACCTCGGCGACGAGCTCGGGTTCCTCGCCGACCTGAAGCAGCGCTACGTGGACGGGCTGATTCTTTGCTCGCTGCAGTTCACGGATGCGCACGCCGACGCCGTCGCCGCCGCGACGGTCCCGGTTGCGGTGATCGGCAACCCGACGAAGGGCGCGAAGATCGACACCGTGCGCGCCAATTCGCGCGGCGGCGCCGCCGAGGCTGTCCGGCATCTGCACTCGGGCGGCCGCCGCCGGATCGCGTTCATCAATGGCCCGGAGCGCACCGCGCCCGGCGCCGCTCGCAAGCTCGGCTACTTCGACGCCCTGCGCACGTGCGGGCTCGACCGCAGCGACGATCTTGTCGAGATCGCGGACGACTTCATGATCGAGCCCGGCAGGGAGGCTGCCGAGCGCCTGCTCGAGCGGGTGCTTCCCGACGCGATCTTCTGCGCGAATGACCTGCTCGCCCTCGGCGCGCTGAGTGCGCTGCGCGCGGCCGGGCTCGACGTTCCGGGCGACGTGGCGCTCGTGGGCATGGACAACACGAGCCTCTCGCTCGTCACCTCGCCGCCGCTGACGACCGTCGACCTCGGGTCGGGCGAGCGTGCGCGCATCGCGGCCGAATTGCTCCTGGCGCGCATCGAGCAACCGAGCCGCCGGGCGCGAAGCGTCGGCGTCGAGCCGCGGCTGATCGTCCGCGAGTCCTGTGGGGTGCACGCATGACGGCCGTTCCCGGGCTGCGCACAGGCGGAGGAGGCCGCAAGCGGGCGGGCATCGACCTGTCGCGCCGCGAAGCGGTGCTGCTCCTCATCCCGGCGCTGCTTCCCGTCCTCCTGCTCAGCGTCGCACCGCTCGCGCGCGGCATCTACCTCGGCTTCACCGACTCCCGCGCGGGCTTCAACGTCCAGACGCACTTCACGGGCATCGACAACTACCAGCGGCTGATTCACGACACCCTGTTCATCAACTCGTTCAAGATCGGCCTGATCTGGGCGGGCGGTGTGACGTTCATCCAGTTCTGCCTCGCGCTCGGGCTCGCGCTGCTCCTCAGCCAGGAGCTCAAGTTCCGCTGGCTCGCCCGGTCGCTGGCACTGGTCCCGTGGGCGATGCCCTCGGTGATCGTCGCGATCATGTGGAAGCTCGTCTTCCAGCCGCAGGCCGGCGTGCTCAACGAGGTTCTCTACCGCGCGCACCTGCCGGGCTCGAACATCGACTGGCTCTCGGACTTCACCTGGGCGCTGCCCGCGGTGATCATCGTCGGCGTCTGGGCCGGGATGCCGCAGACGACCGTTGCGTTGCTCGCGGGCGTCCAGTCGATCCAGGACGAGTTGCACGAAGCGGCCGCGGTCGACGGAGCGACGACGCTGCAGCGCTTCTGGACGATCACGTTGCCCCAGCTCCGCCCGGTGATCATCGCGATCACGACGCTCGACTTGATCTGGAACTTCAATTCGTTCGGCCTCGTCTACGTCCTCACGCAAGGTGGCCCGGGCCACTCGACCGAGCTGCCCCTGCTCTTCGCCTACAACGAGGCGTTCAAGTACGGCGAGTTCGGTTACGCCTCCGCGCTCGGGAACACGATGGTCGTCGTGATCACCGCCGTCCTCATCTTCTATCTCTGGGGCCGTTTGAAGGAGACGTCGCGGTGATCGTCTCCACTCGCCCGAAGACAGCGAAGACGTTCCAGTACGGGGCGCTCGTCGCGTACATGCTGTTCCTGGCGTTCCCGCTCCTCTGGATGTTGTCGGTCTCGTTCAAAGGCCCGCGCGAGCTCGTCGAGCTGCACCCTCACCTGCTCCCGGCCGCGCCGACGCTGGAGAACTACACCGTCGCGCTACACGAGAACGGGCTCGTGCACGCGGCCTGGAACAGCACCCAGGTCGCCGTGCTCACCGCGCTGATCACGACGGCGATCGGTCTCCCGGCGGCGTACGTGCTGGCCCGGCAGAAGGGGCTCATCTCCAAGCTCGGGATCGGCTGGATCCTGCTCAGCCAGATGTTCCCGTTGATCCTGATCGTCATCCCCCTGTTCCTCCTGCTGCGGAAGCTGCACCTGAACGACTCGCATGCAGGGCTCGTGTTCGTCTACGTGGTGTGGACGCTGCCGTTCATCCTCTGGATGCTGCAGAGCTACGTCCGCGGCATTCCGCGTGAGCTCGAAGAAGCAGCCATGGTCGACGGCGCGAGCCGTCTCTATGTGCTGCGCACCGTGATCGCCCCACTGCTCGCTCCGGGAATCGTGGTGACCGCGCTCTTCGCGTTCATCTCGGCCTGGAACGAGTTCTTCTTTGCCCTCGTCCTTCTCCAAACCCCCAGCCTCACGACGCTGCCGCTCAGGCTCGCGCAGTTCGTGGGGATCGAGGGGATCGTCAGGCTCGGCCCCCTAGCAGCGAGCGCGTTGCTCGCCACGCTTCCAAGCCTCCTTCTGTTCACCATCATCCAGCGCTGGCTGACACGCGGCCTCATGTCCGGGGCGGTCAAGGGCTAGTGCAGGACCAAACGAAAGGTGGAACTTCGATGAAGAAGCTCCTCGGACTCAGTACAGCGCTGCTGCTGTGCGCCGTCCTCGCGGCTTCCGTGGCCCCGGCCGGGAAGTCCAAGCAACAAGTCACGAACATCAACCTCGCGACGTACGTCTGGCAGCCGACGACGGTCAAGGCGATGAACGGGATCGTCGACTCGTGGAACAAGACGCACGCATCGATTCAGGTGCACATCGTCCCCGTCGACGTGAACTCCGTTCACGACAAGCTGCTGACGAACTTCGTCGGCGGTACCGCTGCGGACGTCATCCATGACGAGGCCGCGGACATCGCAGGCTTTACGCAGCAGGGGTATCTGGCGAACCTCACGCCGCTGATCCCGAAGAGCCTGAAGAACTCGATTCCGAAGTCGGTCTGGGACACGACCAACTTCGGCCGCAAGATCACCGGTGTTCCGATCATGCTCCAGACGTACAACGTCTTCGCGAACATGGACATCCTCAAGGCCGCGGGCGTCAAGGCGCCGACGGTCGCGAAGCCCTGGACGTGGACGAAGTTCCAGCAGGTCGCCAACCAGCTCACGACGGGCGGCAACTTCGGCGTCTGCTGGGGCCTCCGCTCACCGACCGCGACGATCCAGACGCTGTCGCTGAACTGGGGCGGTCAATGGAACTACCTCGAGAACGGCCGCTGGTCGCTGAAGGTCGGCGCCAACGAGCAGCAGATTCTCAACATCATGCACAGCATGGTCTACAACGATAAGTCGATCGACGCAGCGGGTGTCGGCCTCTCCGGCTCGGCCGTGCTGCCGGCGTTCTTCGGCGGCAAGTGCGCGATGACCGTGCAGGGCAACTACCAGGTGCAGGGCATGATCCAGCAGAGCCCGAAGGGCTTCAACTGGGCGATGTTCCCGCCGCTCAAGGGCAAGTCGCAGGACATGGCCGCGAACCCGCAGACCCTGTCGATCTCGACGCAGAGCCAGCACAAAGCGGAAGCGATGAAGTTCATCGCGTACGCGCTGAACGCGCACAACATGGCGAAGCTCTCCGCCGGCGACTGGCTGATCCCGGCCTCCCCGGCGGCCGCGAAGATCGTCGTCCGCTCGACGAAGCACTACGGCAGCTGGAAGAACGCCGTGTCGGCGGTGCCGCACTTCAAGAAGGCGAACTGGGTCACGCTCGCCCAGTACGCACGCTGGAAGGCGGAAATCGCAACGCCGTCGTTCCGCCAGTACCTCGGAGACAAGATCAGCATGGATCAGCTGATCAGCCAGCTCACGACGGGCTGGAACAACATCCGCGGGTAGAAAATGGAGGCGCCCGGGCCGGGAAACCGGTCCGGGCGCGAACCACCGATTCAAGGAGTGATGCGAGTGACGGAACACCTGCTGGCCGACCGCGCCGTCGGCGCCCTGGCGGGAGCCGCGATCGGAGACGCCCTCGGCGGCGCCACCGAAGGCTGGGAATCGCGCGAGATCTATGACCATTGTGGTGGCTGGGTCGAGGGCGTGATCCAGTCGATCCGCCACCAGCGGAACATGCTGAAGCCGTTCTCGCCGTTCTGGAAGGGCGACGGGCACGTCACCGACGACACGTTGATGACGCGCGTGCTGGTCGGTGCCTACGCGACCAAGCGCGATCACCTCGACGCGTACGACATGGAGCGGCTGATCGTTCCAGCGATCGTCGACGAGCCGACGTGGATCCCTGAGCTCGACCGTGAGGACCTGCTGTACCACCGTCTCTTTCTGGCCGAGAAGTGGCTCGTGTTGAAGCTGCGCTACGGCCACGCCGACCCGCGCGACGCAGGTGTCGGCAACATCGTCAATTGCGGCGCAGCGATGTATATCGCGCCTGTGGGGATTGCCAATGCCGGTTCGCCGGACGGCGCGTACAACGAAGCTCTCGATCTCACTGCCGGGCACCAGTCGAGCTACGGACGGGAAGCCGCCGGCGTGCTCGCCGCAGCCGTCGCCGAGGCGCTCAGGCCCGAAGCGACCGTCGACTCGGTGATCTCCGAGACGCTGCGGCTCGCGAAGGACGCAACGAGGACGGCGATCGAGGCCGTCGCCGACGCCGGCGCGAAGCTCGACGGCTGGCGCGACGGAGGGCTCGAGTCCTTGCGGGCCGCATTCGCTCCGTTCGATTCCGTCGGCGAGCACTACGCGCAGCCGGCCCAAAACGCGCGCATCCCGAGCCGCCTGCATGCGATCGAAGAGTTGCCGATCGCGCTCGGCCTGCTCGTCGCGACGGGCGGCGACTACGCCGAGACGATGCTGGGCGGCGTGAACTACGGGCGCGACTCCGACTCGATCGCGTCGATGGGCGGCGCCGTTGCCGCTGCGCTCGGCTCGCCGGTTCCACGCGGCTGGATCGAGGAGATCGGCGCGGCGAGCAAGCTCGATCTCGAGGAGCCCGGTCGCACGATGGCGCAGGTTGCCGAGGAGATCTTCACGAAGGATCGCGAGCGGTTCGACACGCGAGCCCGTGCGCTCGAGCAGTTGTCCGGGGAACCCGTGTGAGGGTGACGTGGGTTCAGCCGGAGGACCTCGTCGGTCACGAGCTCCGGCAGGCGCGCGAGGAACGGAAGAACGTCGACGCGATCGAAGAGCGCTGGTTCTCCGCCGGCGGTCACCCGGCGCCGGGGCGCGGCGCGTCGCAGGAACCGGTCGCGCCGGCGCTTCGGCGGCTTGCGCTCGAGCTGCTCGACGAGCTCGACGCGTTGCCGCGGCCGCTCGCAGCCGAGGAGCCGGAAGAGCTCGACGCGATCCTCGCGGCGGCCGATCCCGCACCGGCGCGTGAGGCCGACGCCGGCCGGATCGCCGGGGCGTGGCTCGGTCGCGCGGTCGGCTGCGTCCTCGGGAAGCCGGTCGAGAACATCTCGCGCGAGGGGATCCGCGCGATCGCGCAGGGCACCGGCAACTGGCCCGTTTCCGGTTGGTTCACGGCCGAGGGGCTCGACGCCGCGGTGACCGAGCGCTTTCCCTGGAACAAAGCGAGTCGCCCCACGAGCCTCGCCGAGAACATCGACGGGATCCCGGAGGACGACGACCTCAACTTCACGATGCTCGGCGTCGTGCTGCTCGAGCGCAGCGGCCGCGAGTTCGACTCGCTCGACGTCGCAAAGGTGTGGCTCGACTTCATGCCGCCCGGACGCATCTTCACCGCCGAGCGCGTCGCGATGCGCAACCTGCTCGAAGCCGTCCAGCCGCCGGAGACCGCGACGCGGCGCAACCCGTTTCGCGAGTGGATCGGCGCGCGCCTGCGTGTGGACGCCTACGGCTGGGCTGCGCTTGGCGACCCGGTGCTCGCTGCGCGCATGGCCTGGGAGGACGCGCGACTCAGCCACACCGCGAACGGCGTGTACGCCGCGATGTTCATGGCGGCCGCTCATACCGCGTCGCTGACCGAGTCCACGGCGCGGGCATGTGCAGACGTCGGCCTGTCGGTCGTCCCTCAGCACAGCCGGTTGGCGGAAGCGATTCGCTACGCGCGGGAGCTCGAAGGCGAATGGGAGGATCGGGTGGACGCGATCTACGAGCGCTTCGACTACCACTGGGTGCACGCGATCAACAACACCGCACTCGTCGCAGCAGCGATGTACGCATTCGACGAGTTCTCACAGGCGATCTGCGCCACGGTGCAGGGCGGTCTCGACACGGACACGAACGGCGCGGCGGTCGGCTCGATCTTCGGCGCGCTCGGGCCGATCGAGGAGCGCTGGTCGGCGCCGCTCAAGGGCCGTTTCGAGAGCTCGCTTCCCGGCTTCGACGGAATCACGCTCGAAGAGCTCGTCGCCCGGACGCGCGCCGTCGCATGACCGAAGCGTTCGACCCGCTCGTCCCGCGCCCGATCGACCGTCCGACGCCGATCTTCGGCGAGCTCGACTCGGCAAAGATCATCGCCGCGCCGGACGATCCGCACGAGTGGCCGGCGTGGCGCGACGCGCTCGCGCGCTGGCGCGACGAGGCGCGTGTCGGGTACGACGGCAGCGCCTACGAACGTCAGACCTGGACGCAGAGCTGCTTCTCCGTCGCGCTCGTGTGGCTGTGGGACGAACTGCTCTACGACCATGACGCGCAGCGCTTCACGCCTGAGCGCTTGCTCGACGAAGCCGACCGGGAGTTCGGCGGCTACGACGGGATCGTGCTCTGGCACGCCTACCCGGTGATCGGGATCGACGAGCGCAACCAGTTCGACTGGTACCGAGACGCGCCTGGTCTCGAGGAGCTCGTCAAGTTCTTCCAGAAGCGCGACGTCCGCATATTCGTCGACTACAACCCGTGGGACACCGGCACACGCCGCGAGCCGCTCGACGATGCGGAGGCGGTGGCGGAGCTCGTGCGCAGGCTCGGCGCGGACGGCGTCTTCCTCGACACGATGCGCGAGGCGATGCCGGAGTTGCGAGCAGCGTTGCCCGACGCGGCGTTCGAGGGCGAGTCGACGCTGTCGCTCGAGCGCATCCCCGACCACCACCTCTCGTGGGCGCAGTGGTTCGCGGACTCGGACGTGCCGGGGGTGATCCGCGCGCGCTGGTTCGAGCAACGGCACATGCTGCACCACACGCGTCGCTGGAACCGAAGTCATACGGAGGAGTTGCGCAGTGCGTGGCTGAACGGCGTCGGCATGCTCGTGTGGGAGAACGTCTTCGGATCGTGGGTTGGTTGGAGCGAGCGCGACAAGGAATTGCTCCGCGGCATGCTCACGGTTCAGCGACGCTGGGAGGCGCTCTTGACGCACGGCCAGTGGACGCCACTGGCCGCGCGCAGTGGTGACCTGCAAGTGGTCGGCTCACGCTGGCGCCACGGAGGCGAGGAGCTCTGGGCGCTCGCGAATCTCGGCGACACAGCCTTCGAGGGACCGGTGTCCCTCGCCGGTCGTGTCGTCCGGCTCAAGCTGCCGGCGCTCGGGCTCGCGGCGGTAACGCCCGACGGTGTGTCTGCGTTCGGCGGCGGCTCAGCTGCGTACCCGGCACGCGAGACCAGACGGTTGGAGACCCCGCACGTGCGGGTCGACGCCGTCCCGGATGGCTTCGTCGCCGTCGAGCCGAGGCCCGTGCGCGCTCGCTTCCGGCGTCGGGAAACCGGTATCTACGGTGAGGTGCCGTACGTCGAAGAGTGGAAGCCGCTCCCGCCGCGCCTGCACGACTTCGTCGAGGTCGAGCGGCCCACACCGCGTGGACGCTTCGCGATCGCGGTGCACGAGGAGCCGGCGACGAACCTGACGCTGGCGGAGGCACGTGCCTACGCAGCCGAACGCGGCGCGCGCCTGCCGACCGAGGACGAATGGCAGGTGGCCGCGGAGGCGGGCGTGCTGGAGCGCTCGGGTCCGCTCGCCTGGAACTGGACGGAGAGTGAGCACACCGACGGCCGCACCCGCTTCGCGATCCTCAAGGGCGGCTCCGCCTACCAGGCGGAGGGCTCGGAGTGGTACGTGGACGGCGGCCCGCAGCCGCCCGAGTTCTCGCTGCAGTTCTTGCTCACCGGGCCGCTGCAGCGCTCGCCGCGAATCGGCTTTCGCCTGGCGGTCGACCTGTGAAGCCACTCGAAGGAATTCGCGTCGTCGAAGCGGCGACGCTGTTCGCGGCGCCGATCGCCGGCATGCTGCTCGGCGACTACGGCGCCGACGTGATCAAGATCGAGCATCCGCGGCGCCCCGATCCGGCCCGCGGGCACGGGCCGAGCAAGGACGGCGTGGGCCTCTGGTTCAAGACACTCGGACGCAACAAGCGTCTCGTCACGCTCGATCTCTCGCAGCCCGACGGGCGCGACCTCTTCCTTCGGCTCGCCGAGCGCTCCGACGTCGTGCTCGAGAACTTCCGTCCGGGAACGCTCGAACGGTGGGGGCTCGGCTACGACGAGCTCTCGGCCGTGAACCCGCGGCTCGTGCTCGCGCGCGTGAGCGGCTTCGGCCAAACAGGCCCGTACGCGGGCAGGCCGGGCTTCGGGACGCTCGCAGAAGCGATGAGCGGCTTCGCCGCGCTCAACGGAGAGCCCGACGGCTCGCCGCTCCTGCCGCCGCTCGCCCTGGCGGACGGCGTCGCGGCGCTGGCGACGGCATTCGCGATCATGGTGGCGTTGCGTGCGCGTGAGGAAACGGGACGCGGTCAGGTCGTGGACACGTCATTGGTCGAGCCGCTGCTTGCGCTCCTCGGCCCGCAGGTCACGGCCTATGACCTGCTGGGCACGCTGGAGAAGCGAACAGGCAACCGTTCGAGTAGCAACGCGCCGCGCAACGTCTACCGGACGGCGGACGACGCATGGGTCGCGGTCTCCGCGAGCGCAACGTCGATCGCCGAGCGCGTGATGCGGCTGGTCGGCCGCGAGGACCTGGTCGCGCAGCCGTGGTTCGCCACCGGCTCGGGACGGGTCTCGCACATCGAGGAGATCGATGCCGCCGTTGCGGAATGGATCGCGCAACGCTCGCGCGACGACGTGCTCGCGGCATTCGAAGCCGCCGAAGCCGCAATCGCCCCGATCTACGACGCGCGTGACCTGCTGGCCGACCCGCAGCTCGCCGCGATTGGCGCGTTCGTGTCGATCGACGACGACGAGCTCGGGCCGATCACGATGACGAACATGATCAGCCGCCTCTCCGACACCCCTGGCTCGATCGAGCGCACGGGCGGCGCGCTCGGCGCGGACACCGCCGAGGTGCTCGCCGAGGTCGGCGTCGACGCGGCGGAACTGGACCGCCTCCGCGGCGAGGGTGTCGTGTGAGCGTGCCACCGCTCACCTGGCTCTACGTCCCGGGCGACCGTCCCGATCGCATCGAGAAGGCGATCGCCTCACGCGCCCACGCCGTGATCGTCGACCTGGAGGACGGTGTAGCGCCTGGAGCGAAGGACGAAGCGCGCGCGAATCTCGCCGGCCTCCCGCGCGCAGACAAGCCGGTGTTCGTTCGCGTGAACGCCGGCAGCGCCGCCGACCTGGAGGCCGTGGTGCAGTTGAACATCGCCGGGGTGATCGTGCCGAAGGCCGAGAGACCCGAGGACCTTCCGCAGGACCTGCACGTCCACGCGCTGATCGAGTCCCCGCTCGGGCTCGAGAACGCCTTCGCGATCGCGTCCCATCCCGGCGTGCACGGGATCTCGCTCGGCGAGGCGGACCTGCGCTCGCAAACCGGAGCGCTCGAGGTGGGCCTGGACTGGGCGCGCGGCCGGATCGTCAATGCCGCGGTTGCCGCGGGGCTGCCGCGGCCGCCGCAGTCCGTGTACCCGCACGTCCGCGACCTCGAAGGCCTGGCGCGCTCGTGCCGGCGCGGCCGCGTGCTCGGCCATCTCGGCCGTGCCGCGATCCATCCGGATCAACTGCCGGTGATCGAAGAGGCGTACCTGCCGACGAAGGCCGAGGTCGACCAGGCGCGCGCGACGATCGACAAGCTCGACGCGGCCGGAGTCGGGACGCTTGCCGGTGGGGACTTCGTCGACGCGGCGATGCTCGGCGCCGCGCAGCAGGTGATAGAGCTCGCCGCGCGCTACGGGACTTCCGGCTCGTGACGCGAGCGCGTTAGCGCGGCAGCGGCACGAACCTCGCCGTTGACGGCGAACCAGAGCGTGTCGTCGCTCTGCAGCAGCTCGACCGCGTCGTCGAGATCGAGCGGCCGCCGGTACTCGAGGACGGCACGATGCGCTGTGCTCAGCTCGAAGCGCTCCTCGACCGCGATCCAGTAGGCGGCGTTGTTCACGTGCCCGAGCTGGTCGATGTCGGTGCTGCGTAGCGGCCACGCCGTCACCGCTACGTCGTCGGTCGGTCCCGGCAGCACGAGCCGCGTCGAGGCGCGGCGGCCCTCGGCCGACGCGCCGTAGATCGAGAGGAACCGGTCGCCGAGCCGCTGCGGCTGGAGGCTCGCATCGAGGTGGATCCAGATCATCTCCGCCTCGACGTGACCGCCCCGGTCGCCGACCACCGACGTGCGGCGGGCGGCCGCCGAGCCTGCGACCGCTCCGCACCACGTCGTCAGCTCCACCGCCGTGTCGGCGAGGAACGGCTGGAGCACGTCGAGCACGGTCCGCCGTACGACCCAGATGTGCTCGTCCGGCGTCCAGCCCGCGTCGAGCACGTCGTCGGCCGCGATGTCCTGCAGGAAGCGCGCGATCGCGTCGTGACGTAGGCGCCCCGAGGCATCGCCGTCGGAGAGCCGGATCGGACGTTCGGCGCTGAAGCGCCTTCCGGTCACCCGAGCAGGCGCCGTACGTGCTCCTCGACGGCCGCTGCAACGGCCGCCTGGCCGTCGGCGTCGAGGTGGATGCCGTCGAGATCGCTGTACGACGCGACGCCGTCGAGGTCGACGAGCTCGCAGTCGAGCTGCTTGCAGAGCTCTGCGAACCATCGGCCGAGCTGACGCGACTTCTCGCCCGCGTTCGCGAACGATCCCTCGGGGTCGAGCCGGCCGAACGGCGGCGGGCAGACCACCAGCACCTCGGGCGCGGAGAAGTTCGGCCCGGCCTCGCTCGCGCGGACGACGCGCACGAGCCGGCCGACTGCGCCCGCCACGATCTCCGCCGGCAGCGAGTAGCGGTCGCCGGTGTCGTTCGTCCCGAGGTAGATCACCACGAGGTCGATCGGCATGTGCGAGTGCAGGCACGGCATCAGGTAGGTGAGGCCGTTGCGACCCTCGGCGACCGGGCTGTCCACCGTCGCCGTCCGCCCGTTCAGTCCCTCGGCGATCACGTCCCACTCCTCGCCGAGCGCGGCCTGGAGGCGCACCGGCCAGCGAACCTCGCGCGGCCAGCGCTCACCCTCGCTGCCGGGGACGTAGCCCCAGGTGTTCGAGTCTCCAAAGCAGAGGACGGTCTTCATGGCCCCAACCCTACGTGCTGGTAACTTAGCGCGCACTAACTTAGAGACGAGAGGACGGAACCATGCTGGTGCGCTTCGTGACGCCGGAGAACAAGAAGTGGTGGACGCTCGCCGCGGTCTCGGTGGGGCTGTTCATGATCATGCTCGACAACACCGTCGTGAACGTCGCGCTGCCGTCGATGCGTCGTTCGCTGCACATGTCGTTGTCGGAGCTCGAGTGGGTGGTCGCCGGCTACGCGCTCACCTTCGCCGCGTTCATGCTGATCGGCGGCAAGCTCGCCGACTTCCTCGGCCGCAGGCTGATCTTCATGGTCGGGCTCGCCGTGTTCACCGGGGCGAGCCTCGCGTGCGGGCTCGCCCCCAGCGGCGGCTTCCTGATCGGCGCGCGGATCGTGCAGGGCCTCGGCGGCGCGCTGATGAACCCCGCGACGCTCTCGATCATCACCGCGACCTTTGCGCCGCGTGAGCGCGGACGCGCGATCGGCATCTGGGCCGGCGTTTCTGCGCTGGCCCTCGCGATCGGCCCGCTCGTCGGTGGGTTGCTGACCCAGCACGTGAACTGGAACTGGATCTTCTTCGTCAACGTCCCCGTCGGCCTGCTCGGACTACTGCTCGCGCCCGCGCTGATCGACGAGTCGCGTGACACGTCAGCCGAGCAGCGGCTCGACGTGCCCGGGCTCGCGACGTCGGCGCTCGGGCTCTTCGCGCTGACCTATGCGTTTATCGAAGCGAACAGCTACGGCTGGTCGTCCGGCCGGATCCTCGGCGCGTTCGCCATCGCCGCCGTCTCACTCGTCGCCTTCCTGCTGCTCGAGCGGCACCAGCGTGCTCCGATGCTCGACCTCTCGCTCTTCCGCAACCGGACGTTCGGCGGGGCGAACGCCGCGATGCTCTTCGTCGGCCTCGCGATGTTCGGGACGTTCTTCTACGTGTCGCTGTACATGCAGAACGTCTTGTACTACTCGCCGGTGCAGGCGGGCGCGAGCTTCTTGCCCATGACCATCCTCGTGATCCTGATCGCCCCGCGTGCAGGCACACTCACCGATCGCGTCGGCTCCCGCTGGCTCGTCGGCGGCGGCATGACGCTGCTCGCCCTGATGCTCTTCTACTTCGCGCAGCTCGGCGCGCACGAGAGCTTCTGGGCGCTCTTGCCGGGTCTGCTGCTCGGCGGCTTCGGCATGGGGCTGACGATGACGCCCGTGACGGCGGCGGCGATGAGCGCTGTCGCCGTGGACAAGGCCGGTGTCGGCTCTGCAGTCCTGAACTCCGCACGGCAGGTCGGCGGCTCGCTCGGCATTGCCGTGATGGGCGCGATCGTCGCGAGCGCCTCGGACTACCTCACCGGGTTCCACGACGCGTTGCGCGTCGGCTCGGGACTCTGCCTCGCGGGCGCCGTGGTGGCGGTGCTCGCAATCCGCAAGATCGAGCATCCCCACCCGGCGCCTGTGGCCGAGGCCGCTTGACCCGGACGAAGCAGCGGCTGACGGCGGAGGCGCGGCGTACCGCGGTGCTGGACACCGCCCGCCGCGTCTTCTCGCGCTCCAGCTACCGCGGCGTGACCACGGCGGAGATCGCACGGGAGGCGGGGATCTCGGAGCCGATCCTCTATCGCCACTTCGGCTCGAAGCGCGACCTCTATCTCGCCTGCCTCGACGAGGCGTGGGAGGAGTTCCACGAGGAGGCGACCCGCGCGCTCGCGGAGGACCCGGCGGGGTGCCTGGGCGTGATCTCCGACCGGTACATGGCGAAGGGCGCCAAAGTTCGGCTCGTCGACCTGTGGATCCAGGCGCTGACGGAGGCCTCCGACGATCCCGTGATCGCGAAGGCCCTGCGGCGTCAGATCCGCGGTCTGCACGACTTCCTCGTGGGCGTGATCCGTGACGGCCAGCATCGCTGCGTCGTCAACGAGGATCGCGACCCCGAGGCGGAGGCGTGGATCTTCCTCGGCGGGGGTCTGCTCGCGACCATGGACGCGAGGCTCGGCGGCCTGCTCGGCGACGACATGCAGCGGGTGCGCCACGAGCGCCGGCGCTGGATGCTCTCCGAAACCGCCTGAGAAAAAGATAGAGCCCCGGCTGCGGCTCCCGGGGCTCTACCTGGTCAGGCGGGGCGCCGGTTGGGCGTCTCCGAGGTTCCCTGGGTCTGCGGCCCACCCGGAATTCTCGGTTCAGTCGCCTCTGGCGCTCCCCATGCACTCGGCCTTTGCGTTCGGCCGTGGTGCAAGGTTCGCTCACTCTAGGAGCGATAAACGGACATGTCAAGTAGCTCGGTCAAGTGATTTGATCATTCGTTTGTTGACCGGTGATTTCCCCGCAACGATGCCCCTTTTGAGGGACTGTCCCTTCGGGGGGATTGCAAATTGGTGAAGCGTGCGGCATGCTCCGACGACTATGACCCCTCGCGCCGCACGCGGGATCACGACCGGGGCTGCCCAGCTGACCAGGGCACCGCGCCTCGGTGAACGTCTCCGCCAGCTTCGTGTCGCCGCCGGTCTCACGCAGACCGACCTGGCCGGCGACCGCTTCTCCAAGGAATACATCTCGCAGATTGAGCGTGGAAAGACGCGCCCGACCACCGACACGATCGAGTGGCTCGGCCTGCGGCTCGGGGTCGACGCCGGCTTCCTCCAGAGCGGGGTCTCCGCCGACGAGCGCGCCAAGGCCGAGGCGATCCTCGCCCGCGCGGATGCGCTGCTCGAAGAAGGACGCCTCGACGAGTCGATCGAGGAGTACGCACGGGCGCTGCCCGCCGTCCTCGGCACCGGCGCCGTCGAGCTGCACGTGCACGCCCTCAAGGGAGAGGCGATGGCGCTCGCGCACAACGGCGACGTCAAGGCCGCCCTGGCGATGCTCGGTGAGGCGCGCGTCCTCGTCGAGCGCGAAGAGTTTTCCGACATCGACCGCGCCGAAGTGCTCTACCGGCTGGGGGTCTGCCGGTATCTGCTTTCGAGCATCTCGACCGCGGTCGGTCTGTTCAACGAGGCGCTGGCGCTCGGTGAGCGCTCGGGGCTTCCCTCCGACCAGCTGCGTCTCAACGTGTTCTCGTGGCGCTCGCGGTGCTACCGCCGCCAGCGCGACTACGAAGCCGCGCGTGAGGACGTCGAGCTCGCACTCGAGCTCGCCGAGGCGATGCACGACGCCCGTGCACTCGGCGCCGCCTTCTTCCAGGCATCCGTGCTCGCCGAGCGTGACGGTCACTGGGTGCTCGCGCGCACCTACGCCGAGAAGGCGAAGGTGCAGTACGAGGAGCTCTCCGACCGCGCCAACGTCGGTCGGCTGCTCAACAACCTCGGTGGTCTCGAGTTCCTGCTCGGCAAGCCGGAGCAGGCGGTCGATCACCTGAAGCATTCGTTCGCCGTGGCGCTCGAGCTCGGGCACGAAGAAGAGGCCGCGACCGCGATTTCATCGCTCGCCCAGGTCCATCTGCGCACGGGGGACGTGCAGCGCGCCGAGGAGCAGGCACTGCACGCGCTCGAGCTCATCGGCGATCGCAAGAACATGCTCGACGAGGTTGGCAACGCGCGGCTCGTTCTCGGCCGCGCGCTGCTCGAGCAGGATCGGCTCGACGAGGCAGAGGTTGCATTCGGCGAGGCCGACGACGCATTTGCAAAATTGTCCTCCGGTTCGCATCGCGCAGCAGCTTGGATTGCGCAGGGCGATCTGGCCACGAAGCGTGGAGACGAACGGCGCGCAGCGGTGCTCTACCGCCGTGCCGCCGAGACCCTCCAGGACTTCCGGTTCTAGGGAAGGGAGGTGTTCTCTGTGGCAAACCTTCTCCGTCGGCGCACGCTGGTGCTGTTCGCACTCGTCGTGATCTCGGTCGTGGCCGGCAAGTTCGGTCATCCGGTTGTCGGTTTCTGGGACGGTCCCCGTTAGGTCCTGGCCCGCACCGACTCGCGCGCTCCAAGGGGAGCCGGCAGCGCGCTTGAGGTCGGGTGGGCCACGCGCTACGCGCGCGACTTCTTCAGCAGCCGCAGGTCATGCAGCACTTGCTGTGCGTTGACCTGCGAGTCGTAGAGCAGAACCGTAGCCGCAATGGGCCGTTCGGCCCATGCGCGAACCACGAACCTGTGTCACGTTGAGCACATGCTCGACGTCGACACCGCCAGCCTCTACAGCGTGCGCCAGGTCGCGGATCGGCTCGGCGTGCATCCGGAGACGGTCCGGCGCCTGATCCACGACGGCCGCCTCGAGGCGGTCCGGGTGGGGCGCGTCCTCCGCGTCGACGGACGGGCCTTCGCGGGCTTCGTCGCCCGGCAGCGCATCAAGCCTCAGCACTAGAGGCTTGATGTGGAATTGCGTGCCTGCGGGGATGGCTCAGACCAAGCAGGTCGTTCGGGTCGGGCGCAGGGCATAGCGGTGTCTACGTTCAAGCCCGAACCGGGTCGAGCTGCGCCGCGTCTGAGCCACCATCCGCGGGTGGGCGGGCATTTCGCATCAAGCCTCTAGCTCCGTTTCCAGTTCAGACGACTAGGGCAGATAGCCCGCCGATGGCTGACAAGGGCAAGGTCAAGCGCGCGATCGAAGTGACCGTGGTCGCGCGGCGCACGCACCTGCTGCGCGTGCTGCGCGAGGTCGGGGTGGTCGGCGACAAGCCGGCGACGCGCGAAGGCGCGGTCCGCTTCCGCGAAGCGCTCGAGGAGCTCGGGACGACGTTCGTCAAGCTCGGGCAGCTGCTCTCCTCGCGGCCGGACCTGCTACCGGACGTCTACATCGACGAGCTGGGGAAGCTCGTCGACCATGTCCAGCCGCTGCCGTTCGGCCCGCTCCGCGAGGCGATTGCCGAGGACATCGGCCTCGAGATCTTTGCCTCGATCGACGAAGAGCCCCTGGCGAGCGCCTCGATCGGCCAGATCCACGCGGCGCTGCTGAAGAACGGCCGCGAGGTCGTGGTCAAGGTGCGCAGGCCCGGGATCATCGAGCAGGTCGCACTCGACCTCGAGCTGCTGCGGAAGACCGCGGCGATCGCCGAGAAGCACTCCGGCACCGCGCAGCTCCTGCAGCTGAACGCGCTGACGGACGACCTCGAGCAGCACCTGAACGGCGAGTTGAACTTCCTCGAGGAAGCGCACAACGCCGAGCTGATCGCGTCGGTGATCGAGGAATACCGCGAGGACCTCTTCGTGCCCGAGGTGATCCGCCCGTATGTGTCCGAGCGCGTGCTCGTGATGGAGCGCATTCAGGGCGTGAAGATCGAGGACCACCTCGACGTCGACCCCGAGCGTGCCGGCGAGCTGGCGCGCACCTTCTTCCGTGCCTACATCCGCCAGATCACGGTGAAGGGCCTCTATCACGCGGACCCGCACAAGGGCAACGTGTTCCTCATGCCGGACGGCCGGCTCGCGCTGCTCGACTTCGGATTGATCGGCCGGCTGGACGACGACACGCGCACCTCACTCGCGCTACTGCTGTTGGCGATCGCGCACAACCGCGCCGACGACGTCGCCGACCTGATCATCTCGCTCTCGCTCACGACCACCGAGTCGGACGAGTCGGGCTTCGTGCACGAGCTGCGCCGCAAGCTGCCGCGCTACCAGTGGCGTCCTCTCTCCGACATCAAGACCGGCGAGGGTCTCGCGGATCTACAGCGCCTTTCACTGCAGCACGGCATCGCGCTGCCGACGTCGTTCGCGCTTGTCGGCAAGACGCTCTCGCAGGCGGAGAGCATTGCGCGGTCGCTCGATCTGACGATCGACCCGGTCGAGATGATCCGCAGCGAGGGCTGGACGGTGATGGCGCAGGAAGCCGAGCGCCGCCTCGAGCCGAACCAGCTGCTTGCGTTCGCGTTCACCCAGCTACAGCCCCTCATCCGCCTCCCGCGGAGACTTGCGCAGCTCGCGCAGAAGATGGAGTCGGGCACGCTCAAGATCGGGATCGCGCCCGTTCAGCTCGAGGACTTCGAGCGGCTGCTGCGCTCGACCGCGAACCGCATCGGTGCGGCGATGATCGTCTCGGCCCTGCTGATCGCCTCGGCGCTGATGGCGCGCGTCGACCACACGCTGGCGGTCGTCGGCTTCCTCGCTGCAGCCGCGCTCGGCGTCTACATGCTCTGGCGGATCTTGCGCACGCCCGGCGGCCTGTAGCCCACGCTGTCGAGCGTGCCTCTAGCCCACGCTGTCGACCGCGCCGAGGCGCTCGACCACGACCTGCGGGATGCGTGCGTGCGGTGAGAGCCGCAGACACATGCGCACGATCTCGGCGCAGTCCTCCGGCTGGATCATCTCGTCACCGGGGATGCCCGACCACTGCGCCATCGGCGTGTCGACGAACCCAGGGCAGAGCGCGAGTGCGCGCACGCCGTCGCCGTCGAGCTCCGCGTTCATCGATCGCGTCAACGCGATCACGGCCGCTTTCGTCGCGCCGTAGACCGTCAGGCCGGGCGTCGGCGTCGTGCCGGCGATCGAGGCGAGGTTGATCACCCAGCCCTTCGACTCCTTGAGCAGCGGGATCGCTTCGCGCGTGACGAGCAGCAGTCCACGCAGGTTGATTCCGAGCTGTAGGTCGATGTGCTTGGCCTCCAGCGAGTCGACCCTTCCGGAGATCCCGATGCCCGCCGAGTTGACGAGCATGTCCAGCCCGCCGAAGCGCTCCTTGTGCTCCGCGACGACGCGGACGCAGTCCTCTTCCTTTGCGACGTCCGCGGCGACGGCGTGCCCGCCGAGCTCGGCCGCGGCGGCGTCGATCTTCTCCTTCGTGCGCGAGGCGAGGGTCAGCTCGAAGCCTTCCTCCCGCAGCATCCGCCCGATTGCGAGGCCGATCCCCGAGGACCCGCCGGTGATCAGTGCGCTGCGCATCACGCGACCCTAAAGGAGTTGCGGCCCGTGAGGCGAATCGGGCGGCGTAAGACGTTCCTCTCCCCGGTGACGGCGGCCCGCAGGCCGCCGTTGCCATGAGTGGACGTCTAGCCTTCGGCTGTGAAGCTCACGGACCTGGCGACTGCGGGGGGCTGCGCCGCGAAGTACTCGGCGTCCCGGCTCGAGGAGCTGCTGCGCGGCTTCGTTCCGGCGGACGCAGAGAACCTGCTCGTCGGCCTCGACCCGGCGGACGACGCCGCGGTCTACAAGCTCGACGACGAGCGCGCGCTCGTGTTCACGATCGACTTCTTCCCGCCGATCGTCGACGACCCGGACGACTTCGGAGCGATCGCGGCAACGAACGCGCTCAACGACGTCTTCGCCATGGGCGGTGTGCCGCTACTCGCGTTGTCCGTCGCGTGCATGCCGGAGGAGCTGCCGACCGAGCTCGTGCGCGCGATCTTCGACGGCGCCGAACGCCAGGTGCGCGCGGCGGGAGCGATCCTCGCCGGCGGGCACACGATCCGGGATGCCGAGCCGAAGTACGGGCTCGCGGTTGTCGGCACGGTCTCGCTCGACGGGATCTGGCCCAAGTCCGGCGCGCAGCCGGGCGACGCGCTCTATCTCACGAAGCCGCTCGGTACCGCGCTCGTCCTCGGCGGCGCCAAGCGCGGCCTCGTCGACCCGGCCGACGCCGTTCGCTGGATGCGCACGCTCAACCGCGACGCAGCAGAGGTGTTGCGGAAGTTCTCGCCGAACGCGGTCACCGACGTTACGGGCTTCGGCTTGCTCGGCCACGCGCACGAGATGGCGACGCGCAGCGGCGTCCGTCTTCGCATCGAGGCGGCGCGCCTGCCGGCGCTCGAGGGTGCGCTCGAGTCGGCCCGTGCGGGCGTCTCCACCGCGGGCACGCGCAACAACCGCGAGTACGCGACGGTCGATGTCGGCGAGGTCGCGCCCGAGCTTGCGGAGCTTGCGTACGACCCGCAGACGGCGGGCGGCCTGCTGGTCTCGCTGCCCCGCGATCAGGGCATGGCGCTGGAGGCCGAGTTCGCGGCCGCGGGGCTTTTCCTGGCGCGCATCGGCGAGGTCACCGAGGGCGCTGGCACTCAACTCTCGTAGGGCTACAGTGCGGCGATGGACGCCAGCGTGCCGCCGCTCGCCCGTCTGCGCGGGCTCGCATTCTCGTCGCGGGCGCTCCGCAAGCTCACGCTGCTGAACGCGGTGATGCTCGTTCTGATCGTCGCGACCGGTGCGACCGTGCGCCTGACCGGGTCCGGCCTCGGCTGCGAGCACTGGCCGGGCTGCGAGCCGCACCATTTCCAGCCGAAGAGCTTCCACTCCTACATCGAGTTCTCGAACCGCGTCTTCGCGTTCTTCACGATCCTCGTCACGCTGCTGACGTGGTTCGTTGCGCGCGGTCACCGGCGGCTCGCGTTTGCGATCTTCTTCGGCACGCTGGCGCAGGCGCCACTCGGTGCTGTGACCGTGTACTCCGGCCTCAACCCGTGGCTCGTGCTCTCGCATTTTCTGCTTTCGGTGGTGGTGCTCACGCTCGGCGTCGTGCTTGCGCTCGAGGTGCGCGGCACGGAGCGGACGCAGCTCCCGGCGTGGGCGCCGCGCCTCGGCTTGCTCGTCGGGTTCGCAGGGCTCGTTCTGATCGTCAGCGGGACGCTCGCGACTGCATCCGGCCCGCACCCGGGCAGCGTCGTCGTTCGGCGGCTGTGGTCGTTCGAGCCCTCGATCTACTGGCACGTACGGGCAACCGCGGTGTTCGGTGTTGCCTTCGCGATTCTCCTCGTCTGGCTCGTGCGCAACCGAGCGCCGCAGGTGCGCGGCGCGCTCGTGCTCCTCGGGCTGCTGGTGGCGCAGATGGTGATCGGCGAGACGCAGTACCGGACGCACCTTCCATGGTGGCTCGTGCTCGTCCACGTGACGGTGGCGGTCACTGTCTGGGCGGCGCTCGTTGCCTTCGTCTTCAGCCTGTGGCGGCCGCATAGGATGAGTTGATGGCGGAGGAACTTCGCATCGATTCGCACCCCAAGCTCCAACGGCCCGTACTGATCGCAGCCTTTCGCGGCTGGAACGACGGGGGGCAGGGCGCGTCGCTGGCCGGTGCGTACCTCGCACGTGCCTGGGACGCGATCGAGTTCGCGTCGATCGACCCGGAGAACTTCTACGACTTCCAAGCGACGCGTCCGACGGTGGCGCTGATCGACGGGGAGCAGCGCCACATCGAGTGGCCGGAGAACATCTTCATGCACGCGCCGCTTCCCGGGGCGGATCGCGATGTGATCATCCTGCTGGGCGTCGAGCCCAACCTGCGCTGGCGCACGTTCAGCCGGCACGTCACCCAGGTGGCCGACGAGTTCGGCGTAGAGCTTGTGATCACTCTCGGCTCTCTGCTCGCCGACGTCCCGCACACACGACCGGCGCCGGTCACCGGGAGCGCGACCGATCCGAAGCTGATCGACCAGCTCGGCCTGCAGGCATCCCGCTACGAGGGCCCGACGGGTGTCGTCGGCGTGCTGCACGACGCCTGCACGCAGGCGGGAATCTCTTCGGCGAGCCTGTGGGCGGCGGTTCCGCACTACGTGTCGCTGACCCCGTCCCCGCGCGCTGCGAAGGCGCTCGTCGATCGTCTCGCCGACCTGCTCGGCGCGGATCTCGACACCGTAGAGCTCGACGACGCGGCGGATCAGTACGCCCAGCAGGTGAGCGAGGCCGTTGCCTCGGACGAGGAGACCTCCGCCTACGTTCAGGATCTCGAGCGGCGCATCGACGAGCTCGCCGAGGAAGCAGACATTCCGTCAGGCGACGCGATCGCTGCCGAGCTGACGCGCTACCTGCGCGAGCGCGACAACGAAGACGGCGGCGACGTCGCCCGCGAGCGGTAAGGCCCTAGAACGAGAAAGCGCCCCGGCGTGGCCGGGGCGCTTCTCTGTCAAGCCCGCTGGAAGAGAGCGGGAACGTTAGGGGCCGGTGGTGGCGGCGAGTGTGACGGTGGAGGTGTAGGTGCCGGCGTAGGCGTTGCCGGGGATCGCGACGTTGATCGTCGGGGTGACGTCGACCTTGCCGAGCCCGGTGTTCAGGGCGGCGTTGAAGAACTTGGCGGCCACGGTGCCGATCGTCAGCGGATAGGTGATGCCCGACGAGGTGGCGACGGTGCAGGTGCTGCCGGCCTTGCAGGCCTGGCTGACCGAGGCGACCTGGCCCTGGGCGAGGGTGTGGCCGGAGCCGTCGGAGAAGGTTGTGGCGGAGATCTGGAGGTTCCAGCCGGAGCCGGCGCCGCGGGCATCGACGACGCCGAGGAGCGGCGCGTAGGAGGCGGTCTGGTCGGTGCCGTCGAGGGTGTTGGTGATCGAGGGGTTCGACGGCAGGTTGAGGCTGATCCCGGCTGTGCCGGAGACCGTCGCGGTGGTGGTCAGGGTGCCTGCGAGTGCTGCGGTGGCCGCCACCAGGGCCAAGACCGCGAATGCGAGGGTGATGATCATGCGCTTCTTCATGTGAATCAGGTGCTCCTCTTCCAGGGGATGTTCGTGCTTGACAACCCCACTATCGGCCGACCCGGTGAGAACCACGGGGGCCGTGCGGTATGAGGAGAGGAGGAGGCGCAAACCCGCTTCCACAGCGGTTTTGCGTCTCGCAGAGACTCAGCCGAAGGTGAACGCGTACGCCTTCACGCCGGGCGTGAAGCGCAGCTCCAACAGCCCGTGCGACGCGGTGCTCGCAGCCCTCAGGGTGTAGAGCTGCTCCGCGGTCACGCGCACCGTCTTCGTCTGCCTCCCGTCGATCAGCACCTGAACGGTGCCACGGCCGCCGAGCACGAGGTAGACGTTCCTCGCCTGGAAGTCGATCCGTAGCCGGGCGTCGCGGATCGCGGTGATCTCCTCTTCCGAGACGCGCCACGTTCCGTCGTACGAGAACGCATTCGAGTAGAGGCTGTTCGGAAAGGTGTAGCGCGCGGGCTGATCCGGCACGATCGTGGTTCCGGTGTAGTTCCGGATGCGCGCGTACCCGAGGTAGGTCTCGGGGGTCATCGCTTCCGTGGGCGTCGCGTCGGGAAGTTGCTGCGCGCGTGTGCCCTTCACGGCGAGCAGTTGGCGGATCAGCGATTCCGTGTGGTCATACTCGCCCTCGCCGAAGTGCGTGTGGCGTATCTGCCCGTTGCGGTCGATCAGGTATTCGGCGGGCCAGTACTGGTTCGCGTAGTTGTCCCAGGTCTTGAAACGGTTGTCCTGCATGACGGGGTAGCGGACACCGAGCCGTTTCACCGCGGCGCGCACATTCGCCGCCACGTGCTCGAACGCGAACTCCGGTGTGTGCACGCCGATGATCACGAGCCCCTTGTCGCGGTAGATGGCATCCCACGACTTCAGATGCGGGAGCGTGCGCAGGCAATTGATGCACGAGTACGTCCAGAAGTCGATCAGCACGACCTTGCCGCGCAACTGCTTCAGCGTCAGCGGCTTCGTGTTGATCCAGTCTCCGTCGGCGTGCAGCGGCGGCGCCAGCCCGTAGTCCGGGAGCCCGGCGCTGGTCTTCGGCTTCGCGGTCAGCACCTCGCCGCCGCCGCGCACTTTCGCGAGCTCGCGCTTCGCCGCAGAGCTCTGCTCGATCTTGTCCTGCAGGAAGGTCGTGTAGCCCGGGGTCAGCTGGGCGAGGCGGTCGTCGAGATGGAAGACGAGGCCGATCGCAACGAGTGCGATCACCACGCCGGATGCGATCCGTAGCCGCTCGGCGTGCGCGCGGATGCGCGTGCCCAT
>JBKJQL010000190.1:0-9285 GCA_046594035.1 Gaiellaceae bacterium | reverse complement strand
GTCGTTCGGGTCGGGCGTAGGGCATAGCGGGGTCTACGTTCAAGCCCGAACCGGGTCGAGCTGCGCCGCGTCTGAGCCACCATCCGCGGGTGCGCGGGCATTTCACATCAAGCCTCTAGCTCTCGCGGAGGATGTTCCCGCCGGAGGTCTGCGCGAGCGCCATCACGAGGATCTCGTCGATGTTGACGTTCGGGCGACGCGTCAGCGCGAAGAGGATGCACTCGGCGATGTCCTGCGCGTTCAAGGGGCCGCCCAGCGCGACGCCCGCGTAGGCCGCGCGGGCCTTCTCCTCGTCGCCCTTGAAGCGAACTCTGGAGAAGTCGGTCTCCACCATCCCGGCAGCGATGTTCGTGACCCGCACGGGCTTGCCTTGCAGGTCGTCACGCAGCGCGCGCGTGTAACCGTGCACCGCGAACTTGGAGGCGACGTACGAGGAGCCGTTCGGGTACGACCAGACGCCCGCCACCGAGCCCATGTTCACGATGTGCCCGTCACCGCTCTCGACCAAGTGTGGGACGCAGAGCCGCGTCATGCGCATCAGGCCGAGCACGTTGGTCTCGATCACCTCGCGCTCGTCCTCCTCCAGGGACTCCCACACCGGGTCGCGCCCACGCGACAAGCCCGCGTTGTTGAAGAGGATGTCGAGACCACCGAGCTCCGCGAGCGCCGCCTCGACGAAGCGCTTGGTGCTCTCGGGATCGGTGACGTCGAGATTGCCGTCGCGGCGCGAGCCCGCGTAGACCCGTGCGCCCGCCTCCCGGAGAGCCTGCGCGGTGGCGGCGCCGATGCCGCTGGACGCGCCGGTTACGATCGCCCGCTTCCCCTCGAGAGTGGCCACGCGCTCAGACTAATGAACCCGTAACAACGATCGGCCGCCTAACCCGTCTACGTTTCAGAGCCAATGGAGCCTCCCGCTACCGGCCGCAGCATCCGACTGGCGCTCGTCGCCTTCGGGCTGCTCGCCCTGCTCGCCGTTGTGGCGTTCGCGAGCCGCAGCGGCCTCGGGCACCAGTCGCAGGCGAAACCGACACCCGGCTACCTCAGCTGGGCGTTCACGGCATTCCTGATCGTCTTCGTGCTGATGATCCCGGTCGCCGCCTACACGCTCCTCCTGCAGGCGCGCGAGGGTGAGGTCGCCCGGAAGAGCTACCGGCAGCGCACGCTCGAGAGCATCGCGATGCTGTTCTTCTTCAGCTGTCTCGCGTTCGTGGTCCTCTACCTCAAGGCCCACCATCATCGGTTTCTCGGCCTGAACCTGGCCGGTCTGAACAACGCGAAGAAGAAGCTGCCGAAGAGGCCCGGCGGACAGGCAGCGGTCGTCGAGCCGCACTTCGAGTACATGGTGCTCTGGATCGCGCTCGCCGGGATCGCGATTGGCGGCGCCTGGTTCTACTACGTGTGGCGCACGCGCAAGAGACGCACGGCCGTGCCGCTCGAGCTGGAGCAGACCGTTGCGGAAGACTTCGCGGCGTCGATTGGCGACGCGATCGACGATCTCGAGTCCGAGCCCGACGCGCGGCGCGCGGTGATCGCCGCGTACGCGCGGATGGAGAACGTGCTCGCGCGGAACGGGTTGCAGCGCCGGCCGAGCGAGACTCCGGTCGAGTACCTTCGTCGGATCCTGCTCGGGCTCACCGCGCGCGGAGACTCGGTGAGCCGGCTCACGTCGCTCTTCGAACAGGCGAAGTTCAGCCGCCACGAGATCGACGAGCCGATGAAGCACGATGCGATCGCCGCACTGCGGGAGATCCGCGACGATCTCCGGGGGGCACAAGGGTGAGGCGCCACCTGCTCGACTTGATCGTCCTGTTCGTCGTTTCGACACTCGTGTGCGGCTACGTCGCCCTCGCCCAACCGAACCTGCGCGACGTCACGCTGCGTGTCTACGTCTTCCTGCTCGGCGCGATGTTGATGCTGGGGATCGTCGCGGCCGCGGGCGATTCTGTCCCCCGCCGGCGACGCTCCGAGCTCGAACGCGCCCTCTCGGAGCCGACCCAACGGGAGGAGCGCCTGCCGGAGCTCGAGCGGACCGAGCGCGAGGTCACGCTCGCTACCGCGACCGCCTACGACCTGCACTTCCGGCTCCTGCCGCACCTGCGCGAGATCGCGCAGTGCCGCCTCGAGCAGACCGGAAAGACCTCCAGCCCCGAAACGCTCGGCCGCTGGTGGGAGCTCCTGCGGCCGGACCGTCCCGAGCCGGACGATCGCTTCGCGCCGGGGATCAAGCAGGCCGAGCTGCGCGCTCTCGTCGGCGACCTTGAAAGGATGGGCAGGTGAACCTGACCGAAGTCGGCGAGCTCAGCAATCGCGTCCTCGACGAAGTCGAGAAAGTCGTGCTCGGCAAGCGCGACGCGCTCGAACTGCTGATGCTCGGGCTGCTCGGGGACGGGCACGTGCTGATCGAGGATTACCCCGGGCTCGCGAAGACGCTGATGGCCCGCTCGTTCGCGCAGGTCATGTCGATGGATTTCTCCCGGATCCAGTTCACCCCCGACCTGATGCCGTCGGATGTGACCGGTTCGTCGGTGTTCAATCAACGCGAATCCGACTTCGAGTTCCGGCCGGGCCCGATCTTCGCGAACCTCCTCCTCGCAGACGAGATCAACCGCGCCCCACCGAAGACGCAGGCGGCGCTGCTCGAGGCCATGCAGGAGCGGCAGGTGACGACAGAGGGACAGACCCGGAGGCTCGGCCCGCCGTTCCTCGTCCTCGCGACGCAGAACCCGATCGAGTACGAGGGCACTTATCCCCTGCCGGAGGCACAGCTCGACCGGTTCCTATTGCGCATGTCGGTCGGTTATCCGGCCCGCGAGGACGAGTGGCAGATGCTCGCAAACCGCGCCGAACGGCGCACCGACGAGCTGGAGCTCGAGCCTCTCGTCGATCGCGACACGCTGCTCGCAATGCAGGCGGCGATCGAGGACGTCTACGTCTCGGAGCCCGTCGGGCTCTACATGGTCGACATCGTCGCCGCAACGCGCAATGCGCAGTCGATCCAGGTCGGCGCCTCGCCGCGCGGCTCGCTCGCGCTCCTCAAGCTCTCGCGCTGTCGCGCAGCGCTGCACGGTCGCGACTACGTCACGCCGGACGACGTGAAAGCCGTCGCCGTACCGGCGCTCGCGCACCGGCTGACACTGCGGCCAGAGCTGTGGGTGCAGCGCGTCTCCGCGGAAGACGTCGTGCAGGAACGGCTGGACACGGTGCCGACACCGGCAGCCGAAGATCTCTCACGCACGTGACGCGCTGGGCGACGGCCAAGCTCGCGGGCTACGCGGGCCTGTCGGCCGCCGGCCTGCTCTCCGCGCTCGTCTTCGCCCGCCCTGAGCTCGTTGCCCTCACCGCACCCTTCCTGCTCGCGCTCGCCGCCGGCCTCGCACTTGCGACGCCACCCCGCCTGCAGATCCACGTCGAGCTGGACCAGGATCGCGCGCTCGAAGGCGAAGAGGTGAGCGCGCGCATCGTGGTCGAGTCGTCGACGCCGGTCGACCGTCTCGACCTCTACCTGCGGCTGCCCGACGGGATCGAGCTGCGGGGCGGCAGGAACCCGGTCGCGCTTCACCTGCGCGCGGGCGAGCAGCGCGAGCTCGAGCTGCAGCTCGGCGCGGCCCGGTGGGGCGGCCATGTGCTCGGCCCGGCCTACGCGCGCGCCCGCGACCCACTCGGGCTCCTCGTTTGGGAGGCGACAGCGGCGACGAGGCCCGAGCTGCGGGTCTATCCCCGCGAGTCGGTCCTCCGGCGGGTCTTGCAGCCGCGCGAGACGCAGGTGTACACCGGCAACGAAGTGTCGCGGCACAAGGGAGAAGGGATCGAGTTCGCGGACATCAGGCCGTGGGCCGCTGGCGATCCGCTGAAGCGAGTGAACTGGCGTGCGAGCGCACGGCGCGGCGACGTGTGGGTGAACGAGAGCCACCCCGAGCGGAACACCGACGTCATCCTGTTCGTCGACTCGTTCGCCGAAGCACGCAGTGGCGGTACTGGAACCCTGGATCTCGCGGTGCGCGCGACCGCGACGCTGGCCGACGCCTACGTCGGCCGCCGCGACCGTGTGGGGCTGATCGCCTTCGGCGGAATCCTGCGCTGGCTCGCGCCCGGTATGGGCACGGTTCAGCTCTACCGGATCGTCGACGCGTTGCTCGACACGGAGATCGTGCTCTCGTACTACTGGAAGGAGATCGACGTCATCCCGCGCCGCACGCTGCCGCCGAACGCGATGGTGATCGCATTGTCGCCGCTGCTCGACGGACGCTCCGTCGGCGCGCTCCTCGACCTCCGCGCCCGGGGGTATGACCTGACGGTGATCGACGTCTCCCCCGTTCCGTTCGCGACCCGTCCGGCGACCGGTCTCGACGCCGTCGCCTACGACATCTGGACGCTGCGCCGCGAGGCACTGCGCCATCGCCTGCAGAGTGCGGGTGTCGCCGTCGCCGAGTGGCGCGACGGCGCCCCGTTGCAGGCCGTCCTGGAGGAGGTGCGGGAATTCAGGCGTTACGCCCGGCACGCGCGCGTCTGATCACCGCCGCCGGCGCACTCGCCGCGCTCGCCGCGTCGGTCGCGTACGTCGCGGGGAGCGGTGGCCGCCTGGCGACGCTCGGCGGCGCCGTCGGGGCGGCCGGCCTCGTGCTGTTGGGACTCGGGCTCGTCCTGCGCTGGCCGACCACGATCCCTTGGTCGGTGCTGCTCGTCGGGGGCGGCTACCTATTCGCGCGCGAAGGAAACTCGATCGTCGACGGGTGGGCCGCGGTAGTCGGCGTGCTGCTCCTGCTCGCGGCCGAGCTCGCGAGCTGGTCGATCGAGCACGACGCGCGGATCGAAGCGGAGACGTCACTGGTCGTTCGCCGCGTCGCGGCCCTGGCGGGGCTGGTCGCGGCTGCGCTCCTCGTCAACTTCATGCTGCTTGCTGCCGCGGGAGTCTCCGCCTCGTCAGGCGTTCTCCTCGCCGCGGTGGGCGTCGCGGCCGCGGTCGTCTCGGTCGCCGTCGTGCTGCGGCTCCTGCGCGCGTGAAGCTGCTGCTCGCAACGATGCTCACCGCCGCGGTACACGCGCCGGCCGGCTATCACGTGACGACGTACGCCACCGGCCTCGTACACCCGACGGCGATGTCGTTCGGGCCGGACAAGCGGCTCTACGTCTCGCAGGACACCGGCGAGATCGTCTCGGTCGTCCGGGGCACACGACGCCCACGCCCGTTCGCGACCGGGCTCGTCGTCCCCCTTGGTCTCCTGTGGCACGGCCGGAGGCTCTATGCGTCGGAAAGCGGGCGCGTTCGGCTCTTCACACGCGACGGCGCGAGCCGGACGATCCTGCGGTCGCTTCCGTACAAGCGGCACCAGCAGGACGCGATCGTCGCGGGTCCTGACGGGCGTCTGTACCTGGGCTCCGGCTCGACGTGCGACTCGTGCATCGAGCGCGACCCGCGAAGCGCCGCGATCCTCTCGTTCCGTCCCGACGGCAGCGATCTACGCGTCGTCGCGTCCGGGCTCCGGAACCCCTACGGGCTCGTCTTCGTCAAGCGCTCGTTGTACGTGACCGTGAACGGGAAGGACAAGCTCGGTGACGGCGAGCCTGCCGAGATGGTCGTGCGGATCCGGCCGGGCGCGAACTACGGCTGGCCGGATTGCTGGCCGAGCTACTCGCTCAGGAAGCTGATCGGCAGCTGCTCGGGCGTCACACCGCCGGTGGCCTACCTCGAGCCGCACTCGTCGGCCGACGGGATCGTGTCGTGGCGCGGCGACCTCTTCGTCGCCGAATGGGGCGAGTACCTGAGCAAGAGGCACGGCCGAGTGGTCGTGCGCATCCGCGGCCGGCGCGTGACGCGGTTCGCCACGGGTTTCGACCACCCCCTGGCACTCGCCGTCGGCCCCAGCGGCGACCTGCTGGTCGCCGACTGGGGCCGAGGCGTGATCTACGCGATCAAGAAGCCTTGATCACCGCGGTTCGCACTTCGCTATGTCCGTTCGGCTCGTTCGCCGTGACCGTGACCGAATACGTCTTGCCCTTCACCGGCTTGAACGCCGGAGCAAAGGTGATCGACTGGTCCGCGGCGAGCGTGGCGACGGGCTGGCCAACAGCAACGGTCGCGCTGCCCTCACTCACGACGTACGTCAGCCCGACCTGCGTCCCGGGCTGCGAGTAGTACGCCAGGTATGGCACGTAGACCGACACGCGGGGCGTCGAACCTGCCTTGACCGTGAACAGCGTCCCGTCGAGCACGCGAGCGACGGCGCCGAAGGGATCGTACGCGGGCTTCTGGCTGCCGTTCACCGTGTAGAGCCCGCTCTGCCACGGGTTGCCGACGCTGTCGTGAAAGACGAACCAGATGAACATCTGCACGTTCGGGTCTTTCCTCGCGATGTTCAGAGCCTGCACCGCGTACTTGGCCTGTGTCGCGTACGACACGCCCTTCGGGTCCTGAGGCTTGGTCTCGTGACCGTACTCGGTGATCCACACCGGCACGCTGCGGTGGAAGAACTTCTTCAGGTTCGCCTCGAACTTCGGCAGCGTCGTGAGCGTGACGTTCGGATAGCGCACCTTCTGCGTCGGCCGCAGGTTCGGCGATGTGGGGTACGGATGGTGCGCCCACGCGTCGAACTTCAGGCCGCGCACCTTCGCCAGATACTTGGCGAAGGTCCCGGGAGCGATCGACGCACTGGCGCCGGCAAGCGGCTTGTCACGTCCGCGTGCCGACGTCTCGCCGATTGCCACCTTCGCCAGGGAATTACCGGCCTTGATGCCGGCGTACGCGGCCTTGAAGAGCTTCGCGTAGTTCGAAGGGCCGACGATCTTCTTGCCGACGAACTGCGGGGTCAGGAAAAGCTGAAGGTTTGGTTCGTTCCAAACCGACCAGAGCGCGACGATGCCGTGACCGGACCGGCCGTTGTATCGCGTGGAGAGCATCTTCGCGAACGTCGTGAGATCCCCGACGCGCTTGGGCATCACGTTCGGTGCCTTACCCCCGTTGGCCCACTTCGGCGTCCCGTTGATATCGATCATCACGCGGAGGCCGTAGAGGCCCGACTGGAACACGAGCTCGTCGAGATCGCCGAGCCGGTAAGCCGGATCGTCGCCGTTGGCGGGATTGCTCGGCTTGGCCCGAGCAATGTCGGCCCAGCTCGCCGTCGTGTGGATGACGGATGCACCGGCGACACTCGCCTGGCGGAGATTTTCGGCGCGCGTCGGCGACCAGCGGAACGACGGGTCGTCGAAGAAACCGATCGGCATCTTCCGCGCGGCTTGGACGGTGGCGGCCGGAGCGGCCAAAAGTGCGATGAGCGCGAGTAGCGCAAAGCGTGCGGGCTTTGGCACAGGCAGATCCTCCCTCTTTGTAATCCCTGGGCGGGCGAACCAAGGGACCGTAGCGAGGTCTCTTAAGGGTGGTGTAAAGAGGGGGATACATGCGTCGCTTCGGCCCACCGATCGTGCTCTGGTTGATGTTTGGAGCTGCACTGGCCTGGATAACGGGCGCAGTCGCAGATTGGTTCGTGATGACAGACGAACTGCTCTACGAGCGGCTCGCGCTTAGCATCGTCAGGCTCCACTCGCCGGTCCCGCGCGTGCACGAGGCGATCATTGCGAACGTCGGCCAGCTCTATCCAATCGTGCTCGCACCGGTGTTCGCGAGCGGCACCGTCGCGGACGGGCTGCACCGTGCTCACGTTCTGAACGCGTTCCTCATCACGTCAGCGGCGATTCCGGCCTACGTCCTGGCCCTCCGCGTGACGCGCACCGTTTGGGCGGCAACTCTTGCGGCGGCACTGACTGTTCTCACGCCCTGGATGGTGCTCTCGTCGTTCCTCCTGACCGGAAACGTCGCCTATCCCGCCTTTCTCTGGGCAGTGCTCGCATTTCACGTCGCCATCACCTCGCCGACGAAACGGCACGACGTCTACGCCGCGCTCGCGCTCGGCGTCGCGATCACGGCGCGCACCCAGTTCATCGTGCTCGCACTCGTCTTAGGAATCATGTGCGCAGCGCGTTGGCGGGAGCACCGCGTGCTGGTCGGCGTCTACGTCGCCGGGAGCGTCGTCGCCCTCGCCATTCTCATCGCGGGACACAACCCCCTCGGTACCTACAGTTCGACGGCGAGCGGAAACCCGTTCCCTCCCGAGACCGTTCCATCGTTCTTCTCGCACCTGGCCGCGGTGGCGGTAGGGCTTGGCCTGATCCCGTTCATCGTCGGAGGAGCGTGGCTCCTTCGACGCGACGCATTCGCGACCCTGGCGCTGCTGACGATCGGCATCCTTACGCTGGAGGTCGCATCATTCAACGTCCGCTTCGGCGACGGTCTCGTGCAAGACCGCTACATCTTCTATCTCGCACCACTTTTCGCGATCGCATTCGCGGCCGCGCTTGCGTCGCGGGAACGACCCTCATGGAAGCTCGCGGCGCCAATGGGCACGTTGGTGATCGGCTTCGCAGCTGCGCCACTGCCGGTCTTCGACAAGCTGAACGTCGACACACCGGTGTCGATCATCGACGGCTACCTGCGTCGAGAGGTGGGCGGTGTGACCGGAGCGCGGATCTTTCTCGTGGTTGCCTCGCTCGTCGGCCTTGCAGTGGTCCTGGAAGCGCGCGTCCTGATCGGGCGCTGGGCGGCGGTGCTGCTCGCGGCGCTGGCTGTACTGCTGACAGCAGCCGAGACGAGCTACGCGATCGAGCGACTTTTTCGTGTCCCCGGCACCGCCGGTCGGCCACTGACCGTCGACCCGAGCTCCGAGCTCGCCTGGGTCGATCGCATCGTCGGACGCAACGGCAGCGTGACGATGGTCCCGTATCCGGTCGTCCCGGGGGACTACTGGTCGAGCGCCGCCTACTGGTGGGACGTGGAGTTCTGGAACGTGTCCGCCGAACGCACGGCCGGCATCCCCGGCGCGTTCGAGTGGACCCCGAGCACGTTCCCGAAGCTGTCACTGACATTCGACGGCAGCGGGCGCGCGAACGTCTCACCCCCGGGCGACGTCCTGCAAGCCGTGGCGGACGGGCGCTTTCACATCGCAGGGACGGTCGTGACGAACAACCGCAGCGTGTTCCTGGTGGAGCCCGAACGCCCGTGGCGCGCAGATTGGACGACGACCGGCCTCTACGACGACGGGTGGACGAAACCAGGCGTCGTCGCGCGGATCCGCGTGTACACCTACCCCGGGCAGACCCGGAGCGTGCAGCGAACGGTTACGGTCTCCGCCTTCGCACCGAGCGGTGTCACCTCTAGGCCACTGACGGTCGGTGACTCGCGCGTGGTGGCCGGCGAAAACGAAGTATCCGTCGACGCGACCGTCTGCGTGCCGCCGA
>JBKJQL010000012.1:0-3304 GCA_046594035.1 Gaiellaceae bacterium | reverse complement strand
CTCCCGAACACCGTGCCCGCACTGTTCGCGTCGAAGGGCCGGCAGACCCCGTCCGGCGACAGGATCTCGCCGTCGCGATACATGTAGCCGTGCGCGTGCGGGATGTTCACCGTCGAGCCGCCTGCGAGAGCCATCTTGCATTCGCCACGCCGGATGCTCTCGCAGGCCATGTGGACCGCGACGAGCGCGCTCGAGCAGGCCGTCTGAATGTTGATGCTCGGTCCGCGCAGATCGAGCTGGTACGAGATACGCGTCGCGAGGAAGTTCATGTCGTTGTTCGTGTGGCGCACCAGGAACTCGCCCATCGACTTCAGCAAGTCTGCGTTGCGCCGCACGTGGTCCATCAAGTAGTACGGCGCGCCTGACGTAGCGAACACGCCCACGGCGCCGTCCTCAGGCAGTGCCGCCTGCCCTGCATGCTCCAGCGCTTCCCAAGCCACTTCCATGAAGAGGCGGTGCGCCGGATCCATGACGGCGGCGTCGCGCGGATTGAGCCCGAAGAAGCGCGCGTCGAACTGGTCGACGTCGTCGAGCACCGGGCAAACGCGCACGTATGCCGGGTCCGCCAGTTCTTCCGGCGTCACGCCGGACGCGAGCAGCTCCTCCTCCGTGAGCGCACGAATCGAGCTGACGCCGTCACGCAGGTTCTCCCAGTACTCCGTGATCGACGATGCTCCGGGAAATCGTCCCGCCATGCCGATGATGGCGATCGCCTGGTCGCTCATCGTCCCTCGCGCTGTGCGCGCAACGCGCGACGACGTTCCGCGGCTTCCTCACTTCGCGATGAACGATCGCGCGCGCGCTTGTCGGAATCCGGCGACGGCGCCTTCGTCGTGCCCTCGGCCAGGAATGCCGCCAGCGATGCCACCGTCGGATACCGGAACATGTTGACCAGGGGAAGCGAACGTCCCAGCAGCGTGGAGATCCGACTATTGGCCTGCATGGCCAGGAGGGAATTCGCGCCCAGGTCGAAAATGTTGTCCTTGCGACCCACCTGCTCGAGAGCGAGCAGGTCGCGCCACACGTTGGCCACGATCTGCTCGAGGTCCCCCGTTGGCGCCGCGTAGACGGTCGTCGTCACCGGCGCGACCTGCCGAGTCGGCACGGGAAGCGCCTTGCGGTCAATCTTGCCGTTGGGAGTCAGCGGCAGCGTGGCCATCATCGTGAATGAAGCAGGAATCATGAATTCAGGGAGCGTCTGCCGAAGGTGCGCGCGCAGCTGACTGACCAGCGTCGCCTCGGCGTCGCGCGACGCAGGAATGTTGGTGTGCGGCGCGGCCGGCGCGGGCAGCAATGATGCCGGCCATCCCGTAACCTGACCGCTCTCCTTGCGGCGGAGCAAGGCGGCGAATCGGCTTGGGTCGCCCGACTGCGCCCAACGCACTTGTACTTCGTAGTCATCACTCAGGGTGCGCAGCGATTCAGGATCCACGCCGCCGTGGGTCCCATCGAGCAGGACGCGAAGCTCCTCCATGCGCACCGGTGTGGAGCCGTGCAGGGTGTTCACCGCCGCGCTCACGCCAGACAGGCGCGCGTTCGGCACGTCTACGAGGTAGATGTACTCCGGCTTCGTCGCAACTTCAGCGCGGATCGCCGAGAGGTCGCGCGCCGTCGACGGCTTGGCCGCGGCGGCGCGCGGGCGGGACGGCGCGTTCACGGTCAGCACCACGTCGTAACGGAACGTCGTCATCTCGTTCCTCGATCTGCCGCGCTTGAGCTGGACATCCACTTCGGACAGACGCGGCGCATTTCGCAGCAACGCGTCGAAGAACGCGGGGGACACCACCAGCTCACTCTCCTTCGCGACGCGCCGGTCGATGCGTGCTCGCAGCTCTTCGACCAACGGCTCGGCGGATGCCTGCTTCACCTCCAGCGCCGTATGGAACAGCTCGAGATGCTCGAGGCTCCGCACGTCGCCGACGAAGATCCGGCCACCGTCGGACACGAGCTCCGACGCTCGGCGCAGTACGCTTTCGAGGTACTCCGCGTGCGGGAAGTACTGGGCCACGGAATTGATCACGACGAGATCCACCGACTGTGGCGCGATGCCGGCGAGGTCGTCCGCCGCGCGCTCCAGCAGCGTAACCTTGCCCGCCTCGGCGGCAGTGAGTTCGTGTCGAATGCTGTCGAGCGCCGCGGGGGAGACGTCCACGCCCGTGTACTGCTCGACGTGTGGCAGCACGCGGTACAGCAGCAGGCCGGTGCCGCAGCCGATCTCGAGGACGCGTCGCGGTTTGAGCGCGACGATCCGGTCGACCGTGTCCTCCACCCATTCGCGCATCTCGGCGGTGAGGATCGGCTGTCCGGTGTAGCTGTCGTTCCAGCCGGCGATCCGGAAGCGGGGATCGGCGGAGGTATCCTCGTTCACGCTTCGCTCGTACGTCTCGTTCCAGAGCTGTTGCCAGACTCCGATCCGGTCGGTATCCGCATCGGAGCTCGTCGGCACGACGTACGCGTGCAGGCGATGGGACGCACCTCCCTCGCCGGCACCCGTCGCGTGCGCAACGACTGCCGCCTGACGGACCGACGCATGCCGCGCGAGCGTCGCCTCGATCTCGCCCAGCTCGATGCGGAATCCGTCGATCTTGACCTGTTCGTCGATGCGCCCTAGGTACTCGAGCGCGCCGTCGAACCGCTGCCGAACAAGGTCGCCCGTGCGATACATACGGCCGGACCCCGCGAAGGCGTCGGGGAGAAAACGCTCTGCCGTCAGCTCGGGACGGTCCAGGTAGCCGCGCACCACGCCGTCGCCACCGATGTACAGTTCGCCGGGCGTTCCCGCCGCCACCGGCTGGCGGTGCTCGTCGAGCACGTAGATGAACGTATTGCGGATGGGCAATCCGATGGTTGGCGCGGCCCCGCGTGTAACAACCGCCGTCGTGGACCATACGGTGGTCTCGGTGGGACCATACATGTTGAGAATCCGACCGCGAACCACGGCACCCAGGCGCTCGGCGAGATCCGGCGGAAGTGCTTCCCCGCCGAGCAGCAGGGTGTCGAGGCCGGCCATGGCGGCGAGGGCGTCGGAGTCGTCGGCGAGCGCGCGCGCGACCGACGGCGTGCACTGGAGGTGCGTCACGCCGCGCCGGCGGATGATTGACGCGAGGTCGGCTCCCTCTTCCACCGACGCTTCGCCTTCCGCCGACCGCTCGGCGCAGATGCGCCTCAAGCGGTCGAGATGTACAAGGCTATCGAGCACTTTGTCGGGATCGATGCCAAAGTCGATGAGGCAGGCCACTTCCGTCGCACCGATCTCCGCGAGCTGGTCGACGAGTGCAAGCGCGCGCTCAGGAGTGCCAAAGAG
>JBKJQL010000111.1:0-10066 GCA_046594035.1 Gaiellaceae bacterium | reverse complement strand
CCCCGCTCACTTGCGGCCGCGATTACCGCGAGCGCGCCCACGGCCGTGGGCGTGCCCAACGTCACACCAGACACCACCAGGATCAGGGCGGTGCCAAGCGCAGCGATCCCAGCCGAGACTAGGTAGATCGCAACTGGGCGCGACAAATCGCCGAATTCGAGCCGGATCCTGCGAAAAACTTGCGTATCCCCCAAAAGGGTTATAAGCTTCTCCTTGCCGTCAGTCCCACATCAAACGGGGGAATCCAAATGCGTAAGTTGATGAAGCTCGTCAGCCGGGGCACCATCGCCGGCGGCTCATCTGCCTGGTAGTAAGTAAGGCTCGCCCAGATCGCTAGTAAGGCTCGCGTAGTTAACTGGCAAGACCTTCCACTGGCCTCACCCGTTCAGGTGATTGTCCACAGGCGGTGGAAAACCTGCTTGACACTGTGAATTGCTTGGACGGGCCACCTTCGGGTGGCCCTTCTTTTTGCCCGGTTCGGCCTAGCCGATGATGTTGCGCCGGAAGCCCACCGCAACGGCATGCGCCCTGCTGCGGGCCTGAAGCTTCGCAAGCAGGTGCCGGACATGGCTCTTGACCGTCTCCTCGGAGAGGAAGAGCCGGACGCCGATCTCGCGGTTCACGAGACCGTCGGAAATCAGCTGGAGAACCTCGACCTCGCGGGCGGTGGGCTCCTGCTCCAGCTCCTGCAAGGGCGGGGACTGGAACGGAATCACCTCTGCCACCCCGGCGTCGCGGCGCGCGGCCACGGACTCGAACCGAGCCGTGTGCTCGCGATAGCGCGTCAGGATCTCGTTGCGTTGTGCAGCGTCCACAGACCGGCTATCGGCCCTCTGGAACGGCAGCTTTAGGACGAATTCACCCTAAAGAGTGACGTCGAGGCTTGACGTGAACCGGCGCACTCGCGGCTGGTAGCTCAGACGCGGCGCATCTCGCCCGGGTCGGGCTTGAACGTAGACCCGCTATGCCCTACGCCCGACCCGAACGACCTGCTTGGTCTGAGCTATCCCCACGAGCACTCCGGTTCACATCAAGCCTCGTGCGACAGCGGCAACCGCCCCGGGAAGCGCCGCAGGCTGGGAACAGACGGCCACGGCCACGTCCCGGTCGACCAGGGCGACCTCGTGGTAGACGTCGGGCCAGATCTCCCCCGTCTTCACCCGGACATCCCTCCCGTGCAGCAGCAGGGGCAGCTCCGAGTCGTGAGCCCGCCCGAGGGCGTCCAGCACCCGCTCCTCCTCGATCGCCGCGAGCCCCCGGGCCAGGTCACGGGCGCAGGTCAGGTTCTGCGGGCCGTCGCTCATCAGCAGCCGCCGCACCTGGGTGCGCTCGCAGCCGAGCCTCGCCGCCTCCTCGTTCACCGCGTCGAAGCCGAGCCGCTCCAGGAGGACGTTCGTGGCCGCATTGTCCGAGCAGGCCACCGAAAGGAGGGCGCAGTCGCCGAGGGTGACCGAGGAAAGCGCGTCCGCGACCGACCAGGGCACGACCGGCACCTCGACCCGCTCGCCGGGATCGAGGCCAGAGCGCCAGAAGGCCGAGGCGATGAAGAGCTTGATCGTCGAGGCTGCAGGGACGACACGGTCGCCACCCTCCTCGCGGCCGTCCGAGGTCGCCCACGTGATCACAGGCGGATCAGCTTGTGACGCCGGGCCCGCAGGTACTCGGGCTCGGGCTCCTCGAGGACGCCGATCCCGTCCTCGCGGCCCGTCGAATGGAGGATCTTCCCCTCACCGACCCAGAAGGCGATGTGGTCGACCGGCTCGCCGTAGGTGATCAGGTCGCCCGGGCGCAGGTCGGTGACCTCTTCGGCCACGTCTTCCTGCTGCTCGGCGTCCCGCGGGACAAGCCTCCCGAGCCGGCGGTAGGCCATGTGGACGAGCCCGGAGCAGTCGATGCCCCGCTCGGTCATCCCGCCCCAGAGATAGGGGACGCCGAGATAGGAGCGCGCCACCTCGACCGGCGTGCCCGAGGCGTCCGCCGGCAGCGCGCCCTCGCCGTCCTCGAGCTCCTCGGCACGCATCCAGCCCGGATAGTCGTAGGCCGTGACGACGCGCACCCAGCCGTCGCGTTCCTCCAGGGCGCGCAGCGGCTCGCCGCGCAGCGCCTGGGTCACCTGCTCGGCGTCGTCGGCTGGCTCGCGCCGCACCGGCGCCACGTCCACGGCGCACTTCACGCAGCGTGCCTCGCGACTTTCTCCTCCAGCATCGCCTTCACCCTGGGCCAGTCCTCGTCGACGACGGCGTACCAGGCGGAGTCGCGGATCGAGTCGGGCAGCACCATGTGCTTGCGGGCGATCCCCTCGAAGCTCGCGCCCACCCCGAGCAGCGCGCCGCGGACGCGCAGGTTGCGGGCGTCCGTCTTGAACTCGACGCGCATCGCGCCCCAGGAATCGAAGGCGTTCTTCATCAGGAGGTACTTCGTCTCGACGTTCGCGCCCGTGCCCCACTGGGGGCGCTCGAGCCACGTCCAGCCGATCTCGACCCGCTTGTGGAAGGGCTCGACGTTCAGATAGCGCGAGGAGCCGACCGGGCGGCCGTCGACCGTGACGACGAACGGAACCTCCGTTTCGCTCGCCAGCGCCAGGTCGAACCAGCGCTCGAAACCGAGGGTGTACATGTTCGTAAAGCGGTGGATCTGCGGCTCGGCCTCCGCCGCGTCGCGCAGGCCCTCGCGATGACGCTCGACGATCGGCTCGACATGCACGATCCGGCCGGTCAGCGGGCGGTCCGGCCGCAGCTCGTTCACGCGATCCACGATTCTCAGTATCGCCGCACGGAAGTCGGCGCGTCATTACGCTCCGCCACAGGGGATATGACCAATCCGCCGGATTTCGAAGTGACGACGGGCGGCGCAATCGCACTCCCGATCGCTGCCATCGCACGCAAGAGCCCGTCTCGGCTGTTCTGGGAGCGCTTCCGCCAGGACAAAGCCGCGCTCGCGGGAGGGATCGTCATCGTCCTCCTCGCGTTGATCGCGATCTTCGGCGGCCCGCTCGCGGAGAGCCTCACCGGCCATCCGCAGAACACGAGCTACAACCAGATGACCGACGCCTACGGCGTGCCGCAGGGACCGAACGGCGAGTTCTGGTTCGGGGCCGACGCCGCCGGGCGTGACCTCTTCGTGCGCACGATGTACGGCGCCCGGACTTCGCTCTTCGTCGGGATCGTCGCGTCCGGCTTCGCAGTGCTGATCGGGCTGATCGTCGGATTGTCCGCCGGGTTCTTCGGGGGCGTCATCGACACCGTGCTCTCGCGCGTCGCGGACGTGCTGCTCGCGGTGCCGCAGATCCTGATCGCCGTCGGCATCGTCGCGGCGTGCTCGGCGACGAAAGCAGGCTGCCTCGGAGGGATCATCCAACCCGGGATCACGATCGTGATCGCGGTGATCACGATCTTCTCGTGGTCCTACATTGCACGCATCGTGCGCGGCTACACGCTGTCGCTGCGCGAGAAGGAGTTCGTCGAGTCCGCGCGCGCGGCCGGCGCAAGCAACACACGCATCCTTGCGACCGAGATCCTCCCGAACCTCCTCGGCCCGCTGATCGTCTACTCCACGCTTCTGATCCCGACGAACATCCTCTTCGAGGCCGCTCTCTCGTACCTCGGCCTCGGTGTCCCTGCCGACCAAGCCTCCTGGGGCTCGATCCTCAGCGACGCTTCACAGCTCTACGACGTCGCCTGGTGGTTGATGCTGTTCCCAGGTGGGTTCTTGATCATCACGACCCTCGCGTTCAACCTGCTCGGAGACGGCCTTCGGGACGCCTTCGACGTGCGGTCGGAGCGATGAGAACGACCCCCAAACCCCCTCACCCGACTCGCTCGGGTGGAAAGGAGAACCAACTCAGGATGAGCAAACACATCCGCATTGCGACGATGCTCCTCGTCGTCGCAGCGTTCGCGGTGCTCGCCGCCGGTTGCGGCTCGAAGAAGAAGAGCGCAACCACGACGACCACGAGCTCCGGCGGCACGACTTCCGCCGTCGGCTCGGGCACGTTCGACAACGGCAATTCCGCCAAGGGCGGCAACTACCGCATCGGATGGGAGCAGTCGTTCGGCTTCACGAACAACTTCGACCCGACCGGCGAGTACCTCGGCAACGCCTGGGGCCTCTACTCGAACCTGATGCTCCGCGCACTCGTCGGCTACAAGCACCAGCCGGGCGCCGCGGGCAACGAGACGATCGGCGACCTCGCCACCGAGGTCCCGACGCCGACCGACAACGGCCTGACCTACACCTACACGCTGCGTGACGGCGTCAAATGGGGCCCGCCGGTCAACCGCGCAGTCACCTCGAAGGACGTCGCCTACGCGATGAACCGGCTCGCCAATCCGAAGGACGGCGGCCAGTACTCCTTCTACTACACGGACATCGTCGGCTGGGACGCCGTCGCGAACGGCAAGGCGACGGAGATCTCCGGCATCACCACGCCGGACGACAAGACGATCGTCTTCAAGCTGACGAAGGCCGTCGGCGACTTCAACCTGCGCATGTCGATGCCGGCGACGGCACCGATCCCGCCGGAAGTCGGCGACTGCTTCAACGGCAAGCCGGGCGACTACGGCCGCGACGTCGTGTCGAACGGCCCGTACATGCTCAAGGGCATGGACGCGGTCAAGCTGCCCTGCTCGGCGCTCAAGCCGGCAAGCGGCTACGACGGCGCCAACGGGAACCATCTGATCCTGGTTCGCAACCCGAACTACGACCAGGCGACGGACGAGTTCCGGAAGAACTACCCGGACACGTTCTCGTTCCTCGTCAACTCGAACGCGGACGACATCTTCGCGAAGGTGCAGTCCGGCCAGCTCGAGGACGAGGTGTCGAGCCCGCAGCCGAAGACGATCCGCCAGTACGCGACGGATTCGACCCTGAAGCCGCGGATGATCCCGAACGTCGGTGACCGCACCAACTACTTCACGATGAACCTGTCCCAGCCCCCGTTCGACGACGTTCACGTCCGCAAGGCGATGAACTGGATCGTCGACAAGTCGGCGCTGCAGAAGGCGTGGGGCGGCCCGATCCCCGGCGCGATCGCGAACCACATCGTTCCGCCGGTGCTCTATGCCAACGGCCTCGCCGAGTACAACCCGTACGCGACCCCGAACAACGCGGGCGACCTGGCGAAGGCTCAGGACGAGATGAAGCTGTCGAAGTACGACCCGGGCAAGACCGGCAAGTGCACGGCAGCAGCCTGCAAGGGCGTCCTCGTGATCGCCGACACCCGGGCAGTGGACACGCGCATGGTCCCGCTCCTGCAAGCAGATGCCGCAAAGCTCGGCCTCTCGCTGACGGTGCGCTCGATCAACGGCGCGTACATCACGATCCAGACCCCGGCGAAGAACATCCCGATGTCGGAGCGCCCCTCGTGGGGCAAGGACTTCGCCGACCCGGGCACGTTCTTCTCGCTCCTGTTCCACTCCAGGGCGATCATCAAGTCCGGTAACACGAACTACTCGCTCGTGGGCATCACGCCTGCGATCGCGAAGTCCGTCGGCGCGACCGGCAACATCGCCGGAGTCCCGAGTGTCGACACAGACATCAACGCGTGCCAGGCCAAGCTCAGCCAAGAGCGCACCACCTGCTGGGAGAACCTGGACAAGAAGCTCATGGAAGAAGTCGTTCCGTGGGTTCCGTACCTCTGGCCGAACAACGTGTTCATCGTCGGCCCGACGGTCACGCACTGGAACTACGACCAGTTCACTGACGGCCCCGCGTACTCATCGGTGTCGATCAAGCAGTAGGTAAACCGGATCGAGGGGCGGGATTCGTCCCGCCCCTCCTCCACTCCCCCACACACAAACACTCACATGGCCTTTTACATCGCACGGAGACTCGTCTGGACGATCGTCGTCGTCGCGTGTGTGCTCGCGATCTCGTTCGCGGTCTTCTATCTCCTCCCCGCAGGCGACCCTGCACTGCGCTTCGCCGGCAAGAGCCCGACCGACGCGCAGCTCGCGCAGATCCACCAGCGGCTCGGTCTCGACCGGCCGTGGTACGTGCAGTTCGGCAGGTTCTCCAAGGACTTCGCCATCGGTGTCAAGTTCGGCTGGCCGGGGCTTGGCTACACCTACGCCGGTCAAACCTCCGTCAAGTCACTGATCGTCGAACGCGCGCCGCGCACCTTGTGGCTGATCGCAGGCGCCGCCATCCTCTGGCTGGTCGTCGGCGTCACGGTCGGGGTCATCTCGGCCGTCAAGCGGCGGACGATCGTCGACCGAATGGCCATGGGCTTTGCGCTCGTCGGGATCTCGACGCCGGTCTTCTGGCTCGGTCTGATGGCGCTCTACATCTTCTGGCGCCGCCTCGGCTGGACCGCCGGCACGGGATACGTCTCGCCGAGCGTCAGCCCAACGGGATTTATCTCCCACATGCTGCTGCCCTGGATCGTGCTGGCGATGCTGTACGCCGCGTTCTACGCGCGGATGACGCGCAACAACCTGCTCGAGACGCTCGGCGAGGACTACATCCGCACCGCACGGGCGAAGGGCCTGCCGGAGCGCACCGTGATCTTCAAGCACGGGCTGCGCGCGAGCCTGACGCCGATCGTGACGATGTTCGGCCTGGACATCGCGCTGCTCGTGGGCGGCGCGATCATCACCGAGTCCGTCTTCAACATCCAGGGGCTCGGCTACCTCGCGATCAACAGCGCGCTGCAGCAAGACCTGCCGATCGTGATCGGCGTCGTGCTCCTCACATCGGTCGCCGTGGCGTTCGCGAACCTGATCGTCGACATCCTTTACGCGTTCATCGATCCGCGGGTTCGCTACGCGTGAGCACACCACGTGAAGGAACACTGCTCGACGTACGCGGGCTGACCGTCCGTTTCCCAACCTCGGACGGCGTCGTGCAGGCCGTCTCCGACGTCACGTTCTCGCTCAGCCGCGGCGAGACGCTTGGCGTGGTCGGCGAGTCCGGCTCCGGCAAGAGCGTCTCCAACCTCGCGATCATGGGCCTGCTCAACCAGCAGCGCACCGAGATCACGGGCGAGGTCGAGTTCATGGGGCGCGACCTGCTGACGCTGCCGCAGGACGAGCTCAGGCACATTCGCGGCAAGGACATCGCGATGGTCTTCCAGGATCCGTTCGCGTGCCTGCACCCGATGTACCGCGTCGGCGCGCAGATCGCGGAGGCGGTGACGGCGCACCAGGACGTCAGCAAGGACGCCGCCTGGGGACGGGCCGTCGAGCTGCTCGACCACGTCGGCATCCCGAACGCGAAGTCGCGTGCGCGCGACTACCCGCACCAGTTCTCGGGCGGCATGCGCCAGCGCGCGATGATCGCGATGGCGCTCGTGCACAACCCGTCGATCCTGATCTGCGACGAACCGACGACAGCACTCGACGTGACGGTGCAGGCGCAGATCATCGAGCTGATCGAAGAGGTGAAGCGCGAGTTCGACATCGGCGTGATCCTCGTCACCCACGATCTCGGCGTCGTCGCGGAGACCGCAAACGCGGTCATGGTCATGTACGCGGGCCGGATCATGGAGTACGGCCCCTCGCGTCAGATCTTCGACCAGCCGCAGCACCCGTACACGTGGGGCCTGCTCGACTCGATGCCGTCGGTCGAGCGCCGGCTCGACGCGCTGGTGCCGATCGAAGGCTCGCCGCCGTCGCTCCTCGCGCCGCCGCCCGGGTGCCCGTTCCACCCGCGCTGCCGCTACCGCTTCGAGCCGTGCCCTGTCGACCGCCCGCCGCTCGTGGCGCCGGCGCCGGAAGCGCACCCCGACGCGTGCCACCTCCCGTGGGAGGACAAGGTGCGCGAGGGCGCCAAGCGCTCGGTCTCCGCGATCGGAGATGCGGCGTGAACGTTCTCACGTTCCTGGGTCGTCGCTGGCAGTGGCCGGCCGGAGGGCACAGTGCTCTGCACGGGCCCGTAAGGCCGGGTGCTGCCAGGGGCGGCAGCCTTTCGCGGAGCCCGGCTCCGCCGGGCCGGAGTGAAAGGCGGCCAGGAGCGTGAGCAACGGCAACCTCGTCGAGCTGGAGGGCCTGACCAAGCGCTTCGCGGTCAAGCAGGGCGTGTTCGCGCGCGGCAAGACCGAAGTGCACGCGGTCGAGAGCGTGAACCTGACCGTGCGCCAGGGAGAGACGCTCGGCATCGTCGGCGAGTCGGGGTGCGGCAAGTCGACAACGGCGCGGCTGATGTTGAGGCTCCTCGATCCGACCGCCGGCACGATCCGCTTCGACGGCACCGACATCTCGACGTTGAGCCAGCGCGCGTTGCGCCCGCTGCGACGCGAGATGCAGATGATCTTCCAGGACCCGTACTCGTCGCTGAACCCGCGCAAGACGGTCGGCCAGATCGTCGGCTCGCCGTTCGCGATCCACGGGCAGAAGAACGCGAAGACGCGCGTGCAGGAGCTGCTCGAGACCGTCGGCCTGAGCCCGGAGCACTACAACCGCTACCCGCACGAGTTCTCCGGCGGACAGCGCCAGCGCATCGGCGTTGCGCGCGCACTCGCGCTCTCACCGAAGCTGATCGTGTGCGACGAGCCGGTTTCGGCCCTCGACGTCTCGATCCAGGCGCAGATCCTGAACCTGCTGCGGAACCTGCAGCGCGACTTCAACCTCACCTACGTCTTCATCTCGCACGACCTGTCCGTGATCCGGCAGATCGCAGACCGCATCGCGGTCATGTACCTCGGCAAGATCGTCGAGATCGGCGAGAGCGAGTCGATCTACGAGCACCCGAAGCATCCGTACACGGCGGCGCTGCTCTCGGCGGTGCCGCGCGCGTCGACCGGCGGCCGCGAACGGATCGTCCTGAGCGGCGACGTCCCGTCACCCGTGAACCCGCCGGCAGCATGCGTGTTCCACCCGCGCTGCCCGCGCTTTCACGCCGGCCACTGCGACGTCGAGACGCCGCACCTCCGCGAGCTCGCCGACGGCCAGTCCGCGGCCTGCCACTACCCACTCGAGAAGTGGCCGATGACCGACGACGAGATCCGCCAGGCAGAAGGCGCCGAACGCATCGACCGCCCGCACCTCGAAGGCACCGCGCACGAGCTCACCTAGCGCGGGGAGTCGGCTCGATCACCGACGGCTGTCCCTGAGCCACTGCTCGAAGAACACCGCGACGGCGACGACCGCGAGGAAGCCGCCGACGAGCGCCAGCCACGTCCAGAACGTCTCCACGTGCGAGCCCGGCAGGAACCCCGCGGGCGCGTAGTTCGCCGCGCCGATGCGGCCCGAACTACGCCCCTCGTGGAGGTAGTCGATCAGCCAGCGGCCCTTCGTCTTTTCGAAGCGCAGGGCAAGGAGCGTGTCGCTCCGAATCGACGCGACGAGCCCGACCGTCGTCGCGCCCGAGTACGCGACCGTGATGAAGTCGGCCCCGGTCGCAGAAGCCGGCAGCGGCAGGAAGCGCCCCATCTGCCAGTCGTGCAGCGACGCGCTCTTGCGCAGGTCGGGGCTGAGCAGCCCGTACGCCTGTGCGAGCTTGCGGCGGCGCAGCAGGTCGTCGACGAATGCCGCAGCGAGCGGCCGCACGATCCGCTCGGCGTTGAGCCGTGCCTTCGCTTCGGCCGGGCTCTCGGGTCGCAGCAGTGGCGTCCGAGTCGTGGTCTGTCCGAACACCGGCGCATGGGGCGCGACGCGCACGCCCTTCGCGGGGCCGTTGTGGCTCGGCACCAGCGCGACGACCGCCGCCACGGCCGCAACGACGACCAGAATCCCCGCGATCCACGCGAGGCGGCGACGCCTTCTCGGTGAGCTGACCAGGGGCATGCCACATTCTGACCGGCCGGTGACATCCGAGGCGAGTTGGCGTCGACCCGCCCGCACCTCGAGGGGACCGCTCACGACATCGGAAGGTAGTGCGGCTCCGTAGTCTCTCGGGAATGTCGTCGACTGCCGTCCATGACGGTACCGAGGGGTCGTTCCATGCCCTGACAGGCAGCACAGGCCTCGTCTGGCGTCGCTTTCGGCGCGACCGGGTCGGGATGGCCGGCCTGGTCGGGCTCGGCGTGATCCTCGTCATGTGCTTCGTCGTCGAGCCGATCCTCGTGAAGCTGCTCGGGCACGGCCCCGACGAGCCGTTCCCGATCATCGTCTCGGAGGCGGCACCGCAC
>JBKJQL010000090.1:0-17508 GCA_046594035.1 Gaiellaceae bacterium | reverse complement strand
ACCCGCGGCCGGCAATCTCCTTCGCCCGCTCGAGCGAAAGCGGTGCGTAGTTCGAGGTGCCGTACGCGCGAATCGTTCCCTGTTCGACGAGCTCGTCGAGCGCGCCGATCGTCTCCTCGAGCGGGGTACCGGGATCCTCCTCGTGGTGCTGGTACAGGTCGATCATGTCCGTCTGCAGCCGATGCAGCGAGGCGTCGAGAGCGCGCAGGATGTACTCGCGGGTGCCTCGCCGTGTCGCACCGTCTCCCATCTCCTTGCCGAACTTCGTGGCGAGCACCACCTGGTCGCGACGTCCTTGCAGCGCGCGTCCCATCAGCTCTTCGCTGCCGCCCTGGTTGCCGTACATGTCCGCGGTGTCGAAGAACGTGACGCCCGCGTCGAGAGCGGCGTCGATGACCGCGTTGGTGGCGGCCTCGCCGATCCGGCCGCCGAAGTTGTTGCAACCGAGCCCGACTACCGAGACTTCGAGTGGACCGAGCTTCCGCGTGCGCATCAAGTCACGCTAGCGGTAGCGTCTTCTCTCGTGCGTTACTTCGAAGACTTCAAAGTGGGCGACGTCACCGAGGTCGGGCCGATCAGCGTGAGCGAAGAGGAGATCGTCGAATTCGCGACGCGCTACGACCCGCAGCCGTTCCACATCGACCCCGACGCCGCGAAGTCCAGCCCGTTCGGAGGGCTGATCGCGAGCGGCTGGCACACAACTGCGCTCTTCATGGGGATGTTCGTCCGCGGCATCTTGCTGGACGCCGCTTCGATGGGCTCGCCCGGCGTCGAGGAGATCCGCTGGACCGCCCCCGTCCGTCCCGGTGACCGGCTGACCGGCCGCGTGAGCGTGACGGACGTTCAGCCGTCGGCGAAGACGCCGGGGCGCGGCACGGTCTTCACGACCAGCGAGGTCTTCAATCAGGACGGAACGCTCGTGCTGCGCATGAAGGCGCGCGGCCACTTCGCGCGCCGAAGCTAGAACCATCTACCGCCAGGTCGCAGCGAGCACGCGCAGCCAGTTCTCGTGCGTGATCTTGGCGATCGCCGCGTCGTCGTAGCCTGCATCACGCAGCGCGCTCACGAGCTTCGGCAGACCGGCAACGCCGCCCAGTTCTTCGGAGATCGTCGCCCCGTCGAAGTCCGAGCCGAAGGCGACGTGGTCGATCCCCATCCGCTCGACCAGGTAGTCGATGTGGCGCACGATCTCGCCGATCGACGTCGTTGGATCGTTGAGCCCGTCCTCGCGCAGGAACGCGACTGCGAAGTTGACGCCCACGACCCCGCCCGAGTCGCGGATCGCATCGAGCTGCGAGTCGGTGAGGTTCCGGGACGCGGCGCAGAGCGCGTGCGCGTTCGAGTGCGTCGCGACGAGCGGCGCGTCGGAGATCCCATGCACGTCCCAGAAGCCGGCTTGGTTCAGGTGCGAGAGATCGACGAGGATTCCCAGCCGGTTGCAGGCCCGCACGAGCTCGCGGCCCGCGTCCGTGAGGCCCGGCCCGGTGTCGGGCGACGACGGGAAGCGAAACGGAACACCTTCGGCGAAGGCGTTCCCGCGAGACCACACGAGACCGACCGAGCGCAGCCCCCGCTCGTACCACTGCTCCAGGTCGGAGAGGTCGGGCGCGAGCGGCTCGGCTCCCTCCAGGTGGACGATCGCGGTCACCTGACCTTCGCGGAAGTCGCCGACCGAACTGGCCCGTACGACGGGGAGCTCGCACAGCGCCGCGAACAGCTCCTCGGCAATCCGCGCGGCCTCCGCATGCGGGATCGGCTCGGGCAGCGGCAACGCGTAGGGCGTTTCCTTCGGGTCGAGCACAGGCGGCGAAGGGACGTACAGCGCGAAGAAGCCGCCGGCGAAGCCTGCCTTGCCTGCCTCGTCGAGATCCAGGTGCAGCGTCGGCTCCCCGCGCCAGCGGTGCAGGACGAGATCGTTGTGGCCGTCGATGATCACCGGCGCATCCTACGGGCGGGTGTGTCACTCTCCCCCCTTCGTGACCGGAACACCACTACGCATCCTGCTGGCCGAAGACGACGATCGCCTGGCCGAGCTGGTCGGGACGATCCTGGACGGCGACGGGCGCTTCATCGTCGTCGGCCGGGCGACGACCGGCGACGAGGCAGTGGCCCTCTGCGAGGAGCACGGCCCCGACGTGGTCCTGATGGATATCGGGATGCCCGGCGGCGACGGCATCGACGCGACACGCGCGATCCACGCCCGCGACTTGGGACAGCACGTCGTGATCTACACGGGCTCCGACGAGTACGGCGACGTCGCCCGAGCCGAGGATGCAGGCGCCGTCGGCTACCTGCACAAGGACGCACTCACGTCGCCCGACCTTGCGGACGCGCTCCACGTCCTGCACTCGAACTACGTCAGCAGCGTTCCGGACCCGGACTGAACCTCAGCACCGGGTGCAGCTCGACCTGGTTCGCGGACGCGCCGCGCTGCCCGTGTGCGAAGTCGAAGAATGCGACACCGTCGATCGTTGCTGTCCCCGACAGGTGGGTGAACGACGTGGTCGGCTGCCCGCACGAACGGGCGAGCGCGTCGCGCGCCGACGCCATCTGAGCGGCGACGGCGGCTGCCGCACCGACGCAGTCGGGACTCGGAAGCTCGGCGATCATCGTCCGCCCTGTCTTCGGATCTGCCATGACTAGATGGACGTCCCCGTCGCCTTCGAGCTTCTGCCAGCGCAACCGCACGCGAATCCTCCACGTGCGCATCGCCGCACCGGGCATCCGAGTGCCGATGTTGGCCGGCGCCCGAAGGGCACGCATTGCCTCGACGGTCGTCGCCCGCGGACGCAGGTCGACCTCGAGCGCGGCGTCGTCGCTGAGCGTCTTCACCGCCCAAGCCTCCACCCCGCACGTCGGGGTCTGCGTCCCTCCGGCGCGACGGCACTGATACGGAAGACCGTCGTAGTAGACGCGCTGCGTGTCGGCCGCCGTCACCTCCGGGGCGCCCACCTTCGCGCAGTCCCAGCCCTGTCCGGCCGTGTCGAACCACACGTAGCTGTGGTGATCGGACGGGCAACTGTGCGACGCGTGGCACGGCGAGCTGTGGGTGATCCCGGACAGGGCGACGCCCGCCGCAAGCAGCGCAAGAGCAAGCACGAGCAGAACGACCGCAGGACGCCGCATGTCTATTCGGGACAGTAGAGCTAGATCAGGATGCGGCGAAGCTCGTCGACCGTCGCGAGGCCGGTGAGGACCTTGTCCATGCCGTCCTGCCAGAGGCCGCCACACCCCTCAGGGGAGGACTTTCGCCAGAGACGATGTGACCGGCGAATCAGCTCCGCGAAGGCGCTGCACCGCGCTGACGCGCGGCTGACAAGCGCAAAGCGAGCACCGGGCACTCCTTGACCGCACGTCTCGCATGGGCTTCCAGACTCGGCGGAATCGGGCGGGCGTCGATGATGGGATAGCCCCAGTCGTCGCGCTTGATCCATTCCGGAAAGAGCTCTGCGCACAGTCCGTGGCCGTCGCACGCGATCGGATCGAGCCGCAGGACCTTGCTCATGCGGCCCGCTGAGTGGGCAGCGTCCCGAGGTCCGTTCCGCCACAGGAGCCACGCCGCAGATGACGTGCCACTTCATCCTCGAAGACGGCGAGCGTGCTCATGATGAAGTTCGCCGCTCCGTCCGGATGGCGACATGCGCCGCGACCGGCGACCATGCTCGCCCAGCGCCCGAGCTGCGAACGCGTGTCATCCGCACGCCCGTAGGCGATCCGCTCGAGCCCGTCCGCGAGCGCCTGCAGGCCGTGCACGCACGGGCCGCACTGGCCGGCGCTCTCGGCTGCCAGATACCCCGCGACCCGCGCGCTCTCGCGCAGCGCACAGGCGCGCTCGGGGAGCGCGACGACGACTCCCGCGCCGAGCCCGTTCGCCGCAGTCAGGTGCAGGTTCGCGTCGCGTGCCCAGCCGCCGAAGTAGCCGCCGACGAGATAGGCACCCGTGGGCTCAGTGGCGCCGCCGGCCTGGGCAACGAGCTCCGATACGCGTGTCCCGAGCTCGATCTCGTACACGCCAGGCCGGGCTACGGCGCCCGAAAGCGTAACGAGTGCCGTTCCCGGCTCGGATTCCGTTCCGAGTGACCTGAACCAGCCGGGGCCGAAGCGCGCGATGAGTGCGATGTGCGCGAGCGTCTCCGCGTTCTGGACGAGCGTCGGCCTCCCGCGCAACCCGGATTCGGACGGGTACGGCGGCTTGAGCGTGGGCTTCGGCGCACGGCCCGAGAGTGCGGCGAGCAACGCCGTCTCTTCGCCGACCACGAACCCGTTCGGAACGGACGCCAACGACCACTCGACCTTGTCGCGCCGTTCGGCGATCGCTCGTGCGAGGCCCGCATGCTCCGCCGCCGTGCGACCGCCGAGCGCGACGATGACCGATCGCGCCCCGATGGCCGCCGCCGCCGCCGCCGCGCCGTCGAGCACGAGATGCGGCACGTGATGGAGGAGCGCCTTGTCCTTCTTGCTCGCCGGCTCGCCCTCCGCGGCGTTCACGACGACGATCGGCCGCCCGCGCTGCAACGCCACGGCACGCAGCTTCTGGCCGGTCGGAAACGCGCCGCCGCCACGGCCCCGAAGCAGGCTCGCCTCAACCGACTCCACGAGCTCGCGGGAGGTCGGCAGCGGACCGTAGGTCGCTGCATGGTCGACAAACGACGCCGCCCGGCCGTCGCCACGAACCGAGCCGAGGAGGCGCGCGACGCCATCCGGTGCAGCGACGCGCAGCGTCCGTACAGCCTGAGCGGTCATGCGGGGACTCCGAGGACGCTGCCGGTGACGGTCCCGCCGGCGAGATCGATGTTCAACGCGAACGACAGCTGCAGGCGATGGCCGGCGGATGCGGTGACGACGGACTCGATCTGGTTCCCGGAGAGCGCCGTGACACTGCCCGTGTAGACCGTGCGGGTGCCGCGGGGGACGTAGGAGACACCGCTCGCATCCATCACGACGCCGCCACCCTGCGGTGCACCCCGCAGGTCGACCCGAACGGCTCCTGCCGGCCCGCCGTGCAACTTGCCCGCGATCACGATCAACAGCACCCCCGCACCGGAACGCGACTCGTGGATCGTGCCGTTCAGGCTCGCGGTGAATCTCGACGCCGGAAACGCGCTCGAAACGAGCGTCTGCCGGGCGGCGGGAACCGTCGCCCGCCGCAGGAGAATCGTTGCGGGCGTTCCGGCGCGCTTCGCCCATCCGTGCTGGGCGGGGCCGCTCTGGTACCAGACGCCGATTCCAGCAGGCACGACGAGTGCCGCTGCGACAGCGGCGAGCCGCGCGCCTGCCGCCCCGCCGCCGAAGGCAACGCGAGCGAGTACCGCGAGGACGACGACACCGACCGAGCCCAGGCCGATAGCGACCATCCACGGTATGCGCGCGTCGCTTCCGGTTCCGAGCGAGTGCACGAGCGCGATGGGCCAGGAGAGGTACGCGAGCCAATGGAAGCCGCGCCATAGGCGAACGCCCAGCCTTGCGCGGAGCAGGCTCGTGACGACGAGCGCCAGCAGCAGGTCGAACGCGACTGCGCCGAGGCCGAGCCAGACCGGCCGATAGCGGGAGACGAACGGAACGAAGATGTCCTTGATGCCCACGGGCGCGTACCCGTCGAGGATCGTCGTCGCGACGTGGATCGCAACGAAGACGATCGCGAGCAACGTCAAGTTGCGATGCAGCCCCGCGACGGTGAACCGTGGCCAACGCTCACGGCTCCAGCGGATCGTCGTCAGCACACCGAGCGCGACCGAGGTGGTGAGCAGCAGGAGTGCGACGACACCAGAGCCGCGTGTGAGGTACCAGAGCGCCTTGGCGTTCATGGCGGCGAGAATCATGCCGCCCACGCTTCCGCGGGCCAGGAGCCGATGTTCACGACGGCGCCGCTCTCCCGCACGAGCCGTGCAGGAAGGGCACGCGCCTCGAGCCACGCGAGCGCGTGCTCGCCGAGCACGATCGACGCGGTCGTCGCCACGTTCGCGTCGACGCACGACGCAGCGGCGACCGTGACCGTGCGCCACGGCGTGGCTGCGGATCCACCAGTTCGTGGATCGATGATGTGATGCGTGTCTCCCTTGTCGGTCGGCCATCTGCGCACCGTGGTGCTCGAGGTCGCAAGCCCCCCGCTCTGGATCGCGACGACCTGACCAGGTGCATCGAGGGGGGCGGCGTGATCGTCGGTGACGAGCACCGGCCAGCCGTCTGCCGGCGCTGGGCCGGCGACCGCGACGTCACCGCCGAGCGACACGAGTGCGCCGGCGCCGGTCGCTTCGGCAATCGTCCGCGCTGCGCGGTCCGCGGCCAACGCCTTGGCGGTCGCCCCGAGGTCGAGCTCGAGGCCGGGCGGCACGCGAACGGTCCGGCGCTCCTGGTCGAGCTCGACGCCGCTCCATCCGTCCACGTGTGGCGCCTGCGGCTCGAAGACCCAGCGGCCCCTCGACTGGACAAGCGAGAAGGTGCGGTCGTAACCCGCGGCGCGCAGGACTGCGCCGAGCGTCGGGTCGACCAGTCCGCCGGTCGAAGCGGCCGCCGCGAATGCGACCCGAAGCGCTTCCGCAAAGAGCGCCGAGACCTCGAACGCCTGCCCCGCTCGCGCATTGGCGCGCGCGAGCTCGGAGTCGGGCCGGAACCTGCTGCAGGCGCGGTCGATCGCGTCGAGCTCGTCCTTCAGCAGCGCCTCCGCTTCGGGGAGTGCTTGCGCGTCGGTCACGACCACGGCGGCGGTCGTGCCGAGGGCGGAGAACGAGGCTGTCGCGCCGGTCATGACCCACCGGAGCTGACGACGGGCGGCGCGTACGACGGCGTCGGCGCGGCGGACGGCGCGGCAGGCGCCGGCGTCGGCGCCGACTGCACGGTGAGAAGCGGCGGCGCCGGAGCGACCGTCAAGGGACGCAGGCGCGCCGTGCGCGCGGGCGTGGTCGTCGCCACCGCCTTCTTGGTCTTCGTCGATCCGGCGGCGAGTGCCGCGAACGCGCCGCCAAAAGCGAGCGCAACTCCGACGGCTGCCGCGGTAGCGCGGCGCAGGCGCGCCCGGGCGGCGTCACGGGAAGCAGCGGCCTTCCTCGGATCCTGAGACTGCTCTGCCATGTCCACAGGGTCGCGACGCCAAATGAGGCCTGGATGAATGTGGCCTAGGAAGTCGCTAAGAAGCTCTAACTGAATGCGGTTCGTCGATCCGGGTGCGATCGGCGAGTGCGAGGCAAGGACGCAGGGCGCCCCGGTAGCGGTGTTCTACCGGGGCAACCTCTAAGAGTCGGGCGGCCCCAGGCTGAGCCACACGTCGGCTCCGCCGAGCGGAAGATTGGCGAGCTGGGCGGTCCCGCCGTGGGCTTGGGCGACGAGCTCGACGATCGAGAGCCCGAGCCCAGCGCCTCCACGTCCGCGGGCCTCGTCGGCGCGGCTGAAGCGCTCGAACGCCCGCTGGCGAAAACCGTCCGGGAAGCCCCGGCCGTGATCGACCACGTGCAGCTCGGCCCGCCCGTCGACGGAGCGGGCGAAGAGGACGACGTCGCCCGAGCCATAGGTGAGCGCGTTCTCGACCAGGTTCGACAGCGCCTGCTCGACCCGGTCGGGGTCGACGTCAAGGACGACGCCGCTCGGCTCGACCCTGACCACACGCTGGAGTACTCCCGCCCGGCGCGCGAAGCGGGACGCCGCCGACTGGAGCATGCTGTCGACGTCGACACGGCGTCGTCGCAGCGGCAACTCGTCCTGGTCGGCGCGCGCGATCAGAAGCAAGTCGTCTGCCAGGCGCGACAGGCGCTCGGTCTCCTCGGCCGCCGATCGCACTGCTTGTTCCAGCTCCGCCGCGGAACGCGGGCGACGGATGGCGAGCTCGAGCTCGGTCCGCAGCAGAGCAAGCGGCGTGCGCAACTCATGACTCGCGTCTGCGACGAACCGCCGCTCGTGCTCGAACGACGCTTGCAGGCGATCGAGCATGTCGTTGAGCGTGACCGCGAGCCGAGAGATCTCGTCCCCGCTGCGGGGGACGGGAAGCCGTCCGGGCGATCGCGCCGTCACGGCTGCAGCCCGCCTGCGCATCGCTTCGACGGGACCGAGCGCGGCGGCGGCCAGCCCGTACCCGGCGAACGACGCCAAGACGAGAGCAAGCGGGCCCGCGATCCAGAGCTCGCGAAACAGCCGGCGGAGCGTTTCCTCGTGTCCGCGGAGGGACGCGGCGACCACGACTGCCTGCCCGCGACCTGCGGGGGCGCTGAGCACGCGCCACTCGCCCGTCCGGCCGGGCACGTCAGCGCTGCGAATGTGAAGCCGACCGCTCACCGCGCCTGCCGCGTCCCGGGCGCCGACGAGGAGCGGCAGCCCAAGCGGTGTGGAGCGGATCACGCCGCCCTTGGCATCGACGAGCTCGGCGAGCGTCGTCCCTGCCGCATGATCGGGATCGATCAAGCCCCGCTCGTCGTGGGTGTGGTCCACGGCTTCGATCGCCTGAGCGCGCAGCGAATGGTCGAGCGATGCAAGCAGCGCGCTTCCCACCCGCTGGTAGATGAGCAGGCCCATCGCGGCGAGGACAATCGCCATCGCAACCGCGAAAGCGAGAGTGATCCGAACGCGGATCGGCAGACGGCTCATCGATCCGGCTGCAATCGGTAGCCGACACCACGGATCGTCTCGATCGACGCGTGCCCGAACGGGCGGTCGACCTTTTCACGCAACTGGCGGATGTAGACGTCGACGATGTTCGAGTTCGCCTCGTACGCCATGTCCCAGGCGGTGCCCAGCAGCTGGTCGCGCGAGAGAACGTCCCCGGGACGCCGCATGAACAGCTCGAGCAGGGCGAACTCTTTGGCCGAAAGCTCGATCTCGACCTCCCCTCGCCACACCTTGTGCGAGGCGGGATCGAGGCGAAGGTCACCCACCTCGAGCACCGTTGGCCGCTCGACGGCGCCGCGACGCGTCAGGGCGCGCAAGCGCGCCAGCAACTCGTCGAATGCGAACGGCTTCGCGAGATAATCGTCGGCCCCTGCGTCGAGCCCGGCGACACGATCGTCGACGTCGTCGCGCGCGGTCAACATCAACACGGGCGTCCACACTCCCTCGTCACGCAGCTTGCGGCAGACAGCGAACCCGTCGAGACCTGGGAGCATTACGTCGAGGACGAGCGCGTCGTACTCCGCCGCTTCGGCCATCCAGAGCGCATCCTCTCCGACGAAGGCGACATCGGCCGCATAGCCTTCCTCCCGCAGCCCGCGCGCGAGCAACCGGGCGAGCTTGGCCTCGTCCTCCACGATCAGGATCCGCATGCGGCCATTGTGCGCATGGGTTTCTGAGTACCGCGTGAACCGGCGCAAATCGAAGCGGCCGTCCGCCGGTGCACCGTCAGCCGGGCAGAGCCCGTAGTGCGTTCGCGATCACCACGACGTCGATGCCCTCCTGGAGCAGCGCCCCCGACACCGGCGGCAGGAGCCCGACCGCTGCGATGCCCATGGCCAGGAACGACAGGTCCATGCCAACGAGGATGCTCTGCCGTGCGATTCCAAGCGACCGGGGCTCACGTGAAGATGATCTCACCGCCGGCCGCACGTTCTTCGCGCGCGCCCGCGTGGATTCGTTCCGCGAACGTCGCCCCACCTGTGAGCGCCTTGCGAACGGGACACCCGACCGCGACCTTGTGGAGCCGGTCGAGCTGCTCCTGCGTCAGCTCGGAGTCGATCCGGATGTCGACCTCGAACACCCTGGGCGTTGAGCGGTGGTCGTAGTCGACGCCGACCGACACCTCGCCGAGCTCCCAGTCCTTCGTGCGCCCATACATGACGATGTGCGTCGAGATGCAGGCGGCAAGCGCGGCCGGCAGCAGCTCGTGCGGGGACGGCGCGCTGCCGTCGCCGCCGAGCAGCTCCGGTTCGTCGGTGATCACGTGGTGCTGACCATCGATCTCGATGTCCTGCCGAAGCGTTCCGGGAACTGCACGGGCGACGGCGGCGAGGCTCATGACAGCCTCTCGTGGTGCGAAGACCGAATTGCGAACTGAACGGCGACGTAGACCAGGGCACCGATCAGAACCACCCAGGTCACCATCATGAAGCCCATCCAGAACCAATCCCAGGTGCCCATCCAACCGTGCATGACAGCTCCTCTCGGATGATCTCCCGACATCGTCGCCCGGTCGTGAGGACCCCGAATCGGGGCGCAGCGCACACGCCGTCCGTGGGAACTACGGATTCATTCAGTGACGGTCGTTGCGCTCGCCGTCGTCAGCCTGCTCCTGGGACGCTAGAACGAGAAAGGCCCCGGGTCCGGGGCCTTTCGGAGAGCGGGTGAAGAGACTCGAACTCTCGACCTTCTGCATGGCAAGCAGACGCTCTAGCCAACTGAGCTACACCCGCCTAAGGCGGGCAGTATAGCCAGCCTCAGGCGAGGCCGAGCCGGGCCGCCATCGTCCCTGCGACCGCTTGCAGCCCCGAAAGTGGCCGGATCATCACGGTGAACTTCTCGATCTTTCCGGCCTCGTTCTCCTCGAGGATGTCGATCCCCTGAAGGTCGCGGTCGCCGACGTTCGCCTCGAAGAAAAGGATCGTCGTGCGGCCGTCACGCCACTCGTTCGTGTAGCGGAAGTTCTCGAAGACGGTCGCGACGAGCCGGAGGATTCCCTCCACCTGTTCCTTGCCGTGGTAGGGCTTGTGGACGGCCGGGCTGCGGAACTCGATGTCGCCGGCGAGGGTCGCGACCGCCGCGTCCTCGTCCCCGGCCTCGATGGCAATGCCGAAGGGGTGGGTGACACTCATGCCGCGTCCAGCGCGTCGTTGACGAGCTTGTCGGCGAGCTCGTTGTGCGCGCGCTTCACATGGCGATACTCGACGGTTCCGAGCCGGCGCGCAAGTGCGGTCGCCTCGTCGTAGAGGTCGCGCAGCGCTTCGTTCTTGACGCGGTACTCGCCGCGCATCTGCTTGACCATCAACTCGGAGTCGGAGACGACCTCCACCTCCGGCACGTGCAACTCGACCGCTTTCTGCAGACCGGCGATCAGCCCGCTGTACCGGGCGACGTTGTTCGTCGCGGTGCCGATCGCCTCGCCCTCCGCGGCGAGCACGGTGCCGTCCTCGGACTCCAGCACGAAGCCGTACGCCGCCGGGCCGGGATTGCCGCGGGCGCCGCCGTCGGTGAAGAGGCGCGCCTTCACGACACAAGCTCGTAGACGTCAAAAGCCGGCTGCTCGTACGGGTGGGCTGCGCGCAGGGCGTCGACGACCTCGTCGTGCCGCTCCGCCGGAAAGACCGTCTCGAGGCGCAGCTCGGCCACGCGCTCCTCCACCCCGCTCCTCCCGACGTGCGGATCCGTCCCTTCACCGCCGAAGAACGTGCCGGTTCCCTCGGCATACCAGGAGCAGCGCTCGTAAGCACCGATCCGTCCCGCACCCGCGGCAAAGAGCGCGTCACGCACGGCGTCGAGAGCCTCGGGCGGGACGAACACGACGAGCTTCCTGTTCACAGGCTCTAATTGTTGTCGATCTGCGCGCGCTGCAGCTTGCCGCTGTAGTCGACGTAGACCGACTTCCACTCGGTGAAGACGTCGAGCGCGGCCTGCCCGGCTTCGCGGTGGCCGTTGCCCGTCTGCTTCATCCCGCCGAACGGGAGATGCACCTCGGCACCCGTCGTGCCGGCGTTGATGTAGGTGATGCCGGTCTGCAGGTCGCGCATGGCGGTGAACGCCTTGTTCACGTCGCGCGTGAAGATCGACGACGAGAGCCCGAATTTGACGCTGTTCGCGGCCGCCACAGCCTCCTCGAAGGAATCGACCGGGATCAGGGCGGTCGTCGGACCGAAGATCTCCTCCTGCGCGATCCGCATCTGCGGGTCGACGTCCGCGAAAACGGTGGGGCGGTAGTAGAAGCCCTGTCCGTCGACGCGCTCGCCACCGGTGAGCAGCTTCGCGCCCTCGTCCTTGCCGATGCCCGTATACGAATGGATCTTCTCGACCGCGGTCTCGTTGATCACGGGGCCGATGTCGGTGTCGTCTTCCCACGGCGCGCCGATGCGCAGCTTCTCCGCGCGCGCGACGAGCTTCTTCTGCAGCTCCTCGTAGACGCCTCGTTGCACGATCACGCGTGAGGCCGCGGTACAGCGCTGTCCGGCGGTGCCGAACGCCGACCACACGATGCCGTCGACTGCAAGGTCGACGTCCGCGTCATCCATGACGATGATCGCGTTCTTCCCGCCCAGCTCGAGATGCACGTGCTTGAGCTCGTCGGCCGCGTTCTTCGTGACGAGCACACCGGTCTCACGCGAGCCCGTGAAGGTGATGACGGGCACGTCCGGATGGCGCACGAGCGCGTCGCCTGCCTCCTCGCCGAAGCCGTGCACGATCTGCACGACGCCTTCGGGGAGACCGGCTTCGTGCAAGAGGTCGACGAAGCGCTGCGCGAGGAGCGGCGTGTCCTCTGCCGGCTTGAGCACGACGGTGTTGCCGCAGACGAGCGCCGGGCAGAGCTTCCACGCGGGGATCGCGATCGGGAAGTTCCACGGCGTGATCGCACCGACGACGCCGACCGGCATGCGCACGCTCATCATGAACTTGTCGCGGAGCTCCGACGGCGTCGTCTGCCCATGGAGCCGCCGGCCCTCGCCGCCCATGTAGTAGCTCATGTCGATCGCTTCCTGAATGTCACCGCCTGCCTCTGCCTTGACCTTCCCCATCTCGCGGGTCATCAGGTCGGAAAGGCTCGGCTTCTCGCGCTCGAGGATCTGCGCGAAGCGAAAGAGGATGTTCCCGCGCTCGGGGGCCGGCACGAGGCGCCAGTCCTCCCACGCGGCCTTCGCCGTCTGGACGGCACGGTCGACGTCGGCGGCGGTCGAGCGGGTGAACTGCTCGATCAGCTCGCCGGTCGAGGGGTTCACGGAGTCGAAGGTTGCGGTCGCCATGGCGGCGATCCTAGCGAGGAGCCGCAGTTACCCGACAGACTCGTGAACCTGGATCAAAGAACGACCCAGGTGCAATTCACTCCCCGGGCAGCGAGGTGTCCGGAAAGGTCCCGGTGGCGCGGGCCCGGCGGCGGTCGCGGATCTCGCGCTGTTCCTTGAACTCTGCCTCGGAGCTCTTGTCGCGGCGGTCGGGGCCCTCCCGGCGGTCGACGATCACCGTCACGTTCGGGTTGTCCTTGTAGTACTCGACCATCTTTTCGAAGAGGTCGCCCTCGAGCTCTCTGGGGATCACGCAGTAGATCACGGTCTCACTATAGGAACCGCAGCCGACGGCGCTAGAGCCTGGCGATATCCGGGACGACGCGGCCGTCGTCGTCCATGTGGGCGTTCCACTCCACGAAGGACGCTTCGAGCTCGGACGGGTCGTGCCCGCGGCCCTCGAGGCGCACCGGATTGTCAGACTCCGGGGAGACGCGGTACTGGTACCAGGAGATCTCCCAGGCGACGGTCATGACGACCTCCGAGTTGACCCCCGAGAGGACGATCACCGAGACGTTCGGAGTCCCGAGCGACTTGCCGATGCCCCCGACCGTCCGCCGGTACTGGGAGGCGTTGAAGAGGTCGGCCGCGCCGATCATCGCCTGCTCGTGATCGGAGAGCCGGCGCAGGATCGGCTCCGAGACGATCGTCTCCTCCGCCGACCGCTGGCGACCGCCGAGCAGCCCGGACAGGAAGCCGCCGCTGCGGCGCTTCCGCTCCGGGAAGGCGACAGGGGTCGTCGGGGCGCCCTCGCGGAGCCAGCCGTACTCGACCGCGTGCTCGGCACAGAGGGGGCAGACGTCGACGAAGTCGTTCCTGCCGTTCGGCGAGAAGCGGATCGCCTTCTCCCCCATCAGCAGCCTCCGCTCGCAGATCGCGCACGTGCGGTCAACGGTCACTCGGGTCACCCGCGTCATCGCAGGAGCGTAGCCCCCTGAGACACCATGCGGGTTTGCGTGCTCGCAGGGACGCAGCAGCCTCTCTACGCAGGGACGGCTTCCTTGTCCTTCTTGGCGGACTCGATCAGCTTCTGCGCGATGTGCGCCGGGACCTCCTCGTACCGCAGGAACTGCATGTGGTAGTCGCCACGGCCTCCGGTCAGCGAGACGAGCGCCTGGTTGTAGGTCAGCACCTCCGCCATCGGCACCTCCGCCTTGATCAGCGTCATGCCGCCCTTCGGCTCCATGCCGTGCAGGCGGCCGCGGCGCGAGTTGAGGTCGCCGTTGATCGCACCGACGCTCTCCTCGGGCACGGTCACCTCGAGCTCCATGATCGGCTCGAGCAGCGTCGGCTCCGCCTTCTCGTACGCGGAACGGAACGCCATCGAGCCGGCGATCTTGAACGCCATCTCCGACGAGTCGACGTTGTGGTAGCTGCCGTCGACGAGCGTCACGCGAACGCCCTGCACCGGTGCGCCCGCGAGCTCGCCGTGCTGGAGCGATTCCTGGATGCCCTTGTCGACCGCCGGCCGGAAGCTCTGCGGGATCACGCCGCCGACGATCTTGTCGACGAACTCGTACCCGACATGATCGTCGAGCGGCTCGATCGTGATCACGCAGTCGCCGAACTGGCCGCGACCGCCGGTCTGTTTCTTGTAGCGACCCTGCGCACGTGCCTGGCCCTTGATCGTCTCGACGTACGGGACGCGTGGCTGGTGCAGCTCCATCTCGACACCGAAACGCCGCTTCGCGCGCTCGACGGCGACCTCGACGTGCACCTGGCTCATGCCGGCGAGCAACTCCTCGCCCGTCTGCTGGTCGCGGCGGAGGTGCAGCGTCGGGTCTTCCTCCGACAGTCTGCGCAGCGCCTGCGCGACCTTGTCCTCGTCGCCCTTCGTCTTCGGCGTGACGGCGAAGCTCATCACCGGCTCGGGGAAACCGAGCGCCGGGGGCTCGAGATCGTGCTCGGCGTCGACGAGCACGTCGCCCGTCTGCACGTCCTTCAGCTTCGCCACGGCGCCGAGGTCGCCCGCGCCGAAGCTGTCGGCCTTGTTGTGGTCCTTCCCGTCGAGTGACACGAGCGAGCCGAGGCGTTCCTTCGAGTGGTCGCGATGATTGACGAGGGTCGTGTCGGATCGCACCTCACCCGCGTAGACGCGGAAGATCGAGATGCGTCCCGCGAACTGGTCGGCGACCGTCTTGAACACGAACGCGGCGATCTTCGCGTCGGTCTCGATCGGCGAGCCCTTCTTCGCCGGGCTCGGCACGCCCTCGACGATCAGGTCGAGCAGCGCGTGACTACCGAGGTTCTTCGTCGCGACGCCGCAGCCGACCGGATAGATCTCGTCGCGTGTGACGGCGTTCTTCAACGCGGCGGCAATGTCGGGCGCGGGAATGTCCTCGCCTCCGAGGTAGCGCTCCATCAGCGCCTCGTCCGTTTCGACGACCGCGTCCAGAAGCTTCGTGCGGTACTCCTCGACGGTCGCGGCCAGCTCGTCCGGGATCGGCACGGGGTCGCCTTCACGTCCGCCGGATGGGTCGAGGTACGCGCAGTTGTGCAGGAGGTCGACAACACCCGTCAGCTCGTGCTCCGCGCCGATCGGCAGCTGGATCGCGATGCAACGGTCGGAGAGCTGCTCCTGGAACGCGCCGAGCACGCGGTAGAAGTCGGCGCGCTCGCGGTCGAGCATGTTCACGAACACCACACGCGAGAGCTCGAGCTCCTCGGCGCGGTTCCAGACGCGCGCGGTGTTCACTTCGACGCCCATCACGCCTGAGACGACGACCAGCGCGCCTTCGACAACCCGCAGCGACGCGACGGTGTCGGCCTGGAAGCCGGAGTCGCCGGGCGTGTCGATCAGATTGATCTTGCGTCCCTCCCACTCGAGGTTGACGAGCGCAGCCGAGAGCGACATCTGCCTGCGCTGCTCGTCCTCCTCCCAGTCGGAGACCGTCGAGCCTGCCTCGATCGACCCCAGCCGGTTGGTCTTTCCCGCCTGAAAGAGCAGCGCCTCGACGAGCGAGGTCTTACCCGTACCGCGATGGCCGACGACAGCGACGTTGCGGATCTTCCCGGCTTCGATGGACATCGTGTCCTCCTGGGTGAGCGACTAGGTCGCACAAATCCTATGCCGTCACGCGACTCGGCGAGAAGCGGGGCCGGGACGCGCTCAGGCCGCGCGCTGTTCGGGGATCGACTCGAGCCAGCGCTCGGTCAACGTGACCCGCCCGTCGTGGTCGACGAACCGGCCGTTGAGCCGGCGACGATCGAGCCAGGACGGGCCGTCGCCCCCGAGCAGGAGCGCAGCCTTCGCGGCGACGTCGGCCACGTAACAGGACGGTGCAGCGACGGTCACCTCGCGCCATGGCGAAGCGGACGGCAACCCGGTCGCAGGATCGATCAGGTGATGCAGCCGCACGCCCCCGCGCAGCCAGGTCCGCTTCGCAACGCTGCTCGTCGCGAGACCGCCCCTCTCAAGCGTGATGGTGTCGCCGCCGGGCAACGCCACCAGGAGAGGGACGGTCGTCGCAACGTCTCCGCCGGCTGACACCCACCCGGTGCCGAGGAGCTCCAGCGCGTCGTCGACGGTCTGGCCCTTGACGACGCCGTTCAAGTCGAGCGTCACGTCCGCCGTGCGGAGCAGCGCGAGCCCACGCAGACACACCGCGTGGAAGGACGGAACGCACGCCGGCTCGACCGCGACACCGTCGAGAGGGAGACGAGGGAAGTCGCGGTCGTAGCCGGCGGCGATCAGTGCGCCACCAACGGCCGGGGTGGCCAGGCCGCCGGTGGCGCGTGCCGCATCGAGTGCCAACGAGAGCATCGACGCGAACTCCTCCGAGACCAGGGTCAGGCCACGGGGAGAGGCGTTGACGCGGTTGAGCTCGGAGGCATCGTGAAAGCGGGAGAAGCGACGGTCTCGGGCAGCGAAGAGCGCCCGCACGTCGTCGAGCGGTGCCCCGTCCGGGAGCCCCACGCCGCAACCCATCGAGCGGAAGCCGTTCACGAGCCGCCGCTCTGGATCGTCGGGGCGGCCGCCTGGGCGGCTGGGCTGATCACGACGCTCGTCGAGTTGCACGCGGGATGGGGCTGCCATCCACTCCAGCGTCCACCCGGCGCCTAAGCCCTCGCTAAGAGCGGTGTAAGAGGTTCGTTCGCGTTCTAGACGCGCTGGGCGTCACACACGCTGTGCGGCGCCGGCGAGCCGCGCCTTCAGGCGCAGGATCGCCTTGGTATGCAGCTGGGAGACGCGGGACTCGGTCACGCCGAGCACCTCGCCAATCTCGCGAAGGGTCAGCTCCTCGTAGTAGTAGAGGGTGACCACAAGCTTCTCGCGCTCGGGGAGCCGTGCGATCGCGTCCGCGAGCGCCTCCCGCATCTCGTTCTCGTCGAGTGCCTCCTGCGGCCGGACGCCGGTCGTGTCCTCGATCGTGTCGAGGAGCGAGACCTGGTCGCCTTCACCTGAGACCGACCAGAGCTCGTCGAGCGCGGCAATCGAGGAGCGGGAGATGTCGGTCAGCGAATCCTCGAGCTCCGCGACGGTGATCCCGATCTTCGCCGCGATCTGTTCGTCGTTCGGCGCCGTCCCGAGTTTCGCCTCCAGCTCGGCGATCGCGCGCTCAATCTCGCGTGCCGGGTCGTAGCGCTCGATCGCGCCGATCAGGCCGAGCAG
>JBKJQL010000142.1:0-2769 GCA_046594035.1 Gaiellaceae bacterium | reverse complement strand
GGTTGATCATCGCGAGCACGTCCTCGGGCAGCTCGAGCAGGCGAATGCGGTTCGAGACGGTCGGCTTCGAGCGGCCGACGCGATCGGCGACCTCGCCCAGGGAGAGACCGAACTCGTCGATCAGCACGGCGTAGGCACGTGCTTCTTCGATCGGGGAGAGGTCTTCGCGGGCGACGTTCTCGACGAGTGCGAGCAGGAGCGTGTCGCGGTCGTCGGCTTCGCGCACGACCGCCGGGACGGTCGCAAGGCCCGCCTCGCGCGCGGCGCGCCACCGGCGCTCGCCGGCGATCAGCTCGTAGCCGCCTTCGAGCCGCGGACGGACGACGACCGGCTGGATCAGCCCCTGCGCCCGGATCGACTCGGCGAGACCGCTGACGGCTTCGCCGTCGAACCGCTTACGCGGCTGCTTCGCATTCGGATGGATGTCGTCGACCGCGACGTGGGCGAGCTCGGGCGCAGCCCCCCCGATCAGGACCTCGAAACCGCGGCCGAGACCGCGGCGTCCGCCACTAGGTGCCGCGTTCGACAAGTTCCATCGCCACCTTCCAGTAGGCCTCGGCGCCGCGCGAGCGCCGGTCGTAGTGCGTGAGGGGAAGACCGTGGCTCGGGGCCTCGGCGACGCGCACGGAGCGCGGCACAACGTTGTCGAAGACGAGCGCCCCGAAGTGCTTGCGCACCTCCGCCTCGACGTCGACCGAGAGCCGGGTGCGGCTGTCGACCATCGTCATGAGGATGCCCGCGATCGAGAGCTTCGGGTTGAGCCGCGCCTTGATCAGGTTGATCGACTGGACGAGCTGCGCGAGGCCTTCGAGGGCGTAGTACTCGGTCTGCACCGGGACGACCACGCGGTCGGCGGCGGCCAGCGCATTGACCGTCAGCGGCCCGAGCGAAGGTGGGCAGTCGAGGAGCACGAAGTCGAAGCCCTCCGCCTCCTGAAGCGCATCGGCCAGGTAGCGGTCACCGTCCTCACGCTGCGAGAGCTCCACGGCCGCGCCGGCGAGCTCGGGCCGCGAGGGAACGAGGAAGAGGTTCTCCCACTTCGTCGCCTTCGCGAGCGATGCGAGGGGCGCTCCGTCCAGCAGGTCGTAGGTCGACGTGCCGTTCGCGCGCATCCCGAGACCGGAGGTCGCGTTCGCCTGCGGGTCGAGATCGACGACGAGTGCGCGCTCACCCGCCTCCGCGAGGCACGCGGCGAGATTGATCGCGGTGGTCGTCTTGCCGACGCCGCCCTTCTGGTTCGCGAACGCGTAGACCTTGGCCGGCACACGCCCAATCTAGCTACGCGATCGGACACCGAAACCGCATGAAATGCGGGAATCTGGCGCTCTTTGCGCTTACTAGCTGCGTCCCAGACGCTCAATCGCACTGACATACACAGCAAGTGCCTCCCGCGGTCCGATCGCGATCACGTCGGCGGTAGTCGGCGTGTGTTCGTTGGGCAGCAAGCGGTAGATAATGCGGTGCCGGGCACCGTCGAAATAGATCTTCCGACAATCCGAAAGGTCCCCGACCTCGTGCGGACCAAGGACTCGTCCGATCGTTGGCTCACCTTCGAGCCGGATGAGAAACTTCGCCGCCTCAAGCTTGAGCGCAGACGTTCCGAGATTCCGAAGATCCTCTTGCGCCTCGCCTCGGAGAACGACCTCGACTCCCACGACCGGCCGTTGATTCCTACGCCGCCCGAGGGCCGTCGGCAGCTGCCAAAGCGGCTTCGCCCGGTTTACGCCGGCTCGCTTCCCTCACCCGGTAGTGGCCGTACGAGATCAGCTCGATCTTCTCAGCGCCGCGTAGACGCTTTACGCTCGCTTCCACGGCTTTGGGCGTCGGCGCCCATCCGCGGCGCAACAGCTCCCGCTTCAGGTCGATCACCTTCCACAGGCGCGCCGGCTGCTCGTGCATGACGTGCAGCACAGCCTCTGGACCGCGAGGCCCGCACGGATCAGGCGCGCCAACCTCGAAGCTCGTACGGTGCGACTCAAACGTCTGGAGCATTCCCTCGGGAGTCTCGCCGCCAGTTAGCGCGCGCACACCGGCGGCGATCTGACGCAGTGCTCGAGCCCTTTGGTCAAGTTGGTCCGCCTGCGCATCCATGGCCGCGAGGCGTGAAGCCAATTCCGGAGTCATGTACTCCGTCGGCAAGTCCGCCGCGGACAGCAGCTGCACCGGCGACTCATAAGGCGACGAGAAATCAGAATGTGTGTTCATGCCAGGAAGTGTCTATTCGCGACCGAACGGACGACCGAATTCGGCGGTCCAACAGCGACGGTCCAACGGCGGGACCGCCACATTTCTCCTGGAAATCACCCTTTCGGCCGATGCGCCGCGGTTACCAAAAGGTGTACAAGAATGTGTACGATCTCAAGGTCAAGGGATACTCTGGCAACTTGAGTTCTCCTAATTAGATGCCTGCCCGCAGCCGGCCACATGACGTTCTCCCGACCAGCGAAGCGCGTCGGACGCTCTCGCAGACCGCGCATGCGTTCATCGAGTGCGGCGCGGCCGCAGAGCCGGTGTTTTTCGGCGCTCATAGGCGCCCTGCGGGCGTGATGCTGTCCTACGAGCGTTACCTCGAGCTCCTGGACCGCCTCGATGACCTTGCCGTTGCCGCCCAGGTACGTCAAAGAGATCGAGACGACACGGGCGCGCGCGAGACGCTGGATGCCGTTCTCGGTGAACACGGGTTTGATCGCGCGATACTCGAGGCCGAGATCGCGAGCGAAGACGGCGCGAAGCCTGTGGCCTAGCTACCCGGATCCTGCGGTAAGCGGC
>JBKJQL010000073.1:0-24280 GCA_046594035.1 Gaiellaceae bacterium | reverse complement strand
TCGTCCCGCTCCAGGCGCTGCTCGGCGCCGTCGTCGTCTGGCTCGAATTGCCGCCGTGGATCGTTGCCGTGCACTTCGTGGTCGGCATGCTCTTCCTCGCGGCGACCGTCGTAGCGGCGGGAAGCGCCTGGCAGCGTCCCGTTGCGGCGAGCCGGGCCTTCGTGCGTACCGCGTGGGTCGGCGCCGGGACCTCTCTCGTTCTCGTGTTGCTCGGCGCCGCGGTCGTCGCGACCCACGCCGACGAGGCGTGTGGCCGGCAGTGGCCGGCGTGCAACGGCGGTTTCGCCTCGGGCGGCGGCCTCGCCGTGCTGCAGGTCGCCCATCGCTCGTTCGCCTACGCCGTCGCCGCGATTGCCGTCGTGCTTGCGGTGCTCGCGTGGCGCGGTCGCGGACCGCGGCTCGCCGGCGCGGTGACGCTCGCAGCGGTTGTCGCGCAGATCGGCTTCGGGATCTCGCTCGTGCTCGTCGAGGAGGGCACGCACGCACATCGCGTACTCGAGATCCTCCACATCGCGGGCGCGGGTGCGGTCTGGGCCTTGCTCGTTGCCGTCGCCGCCTTCCTCGGCCCTCCGGGCCGCGGTCGCGCGCGTGCCGGAGTCCTCGCGACGCCGGCGCATGCCCGGTAACGGGCGGCCGCCGCTCGTCGTTGCCTGGGAGGTGACGCGCGCCTGCCCGCTCGCGTGCCGCCACTGCCGCGCCACGGCACAGCACGTACCGCATCCGGCCGAGCTGTCGCACGAGGAAGGCGTCGCGTTCATCGACGACCTTGCGAGCACCTATCCGGGCGCTGTGCTGATCCTCACCGGCGGCGAGCCGCTCACGCGGGCGGACACGCTCGCGCTCGCCGAGGCGGGAGCGCGGCGCGGGCTGCAGGTGGCGCTGTCCGTCGACGTCGGCTGGCTGCTGACTCCGGAGACATGCTCCGCGATTCGCGAAGTGGGGGTCAAGGCCGTGTCGTTCAGCCTCCACTTCCCCGACGCCGAACGGGCGGATGCGTTTGCCGCCACGCCGGGCTTCTTCGGTGCGGCACTCGAGGGACTTTCGATCCTGCGCGGCGTGCGGCAGCACTTCCAGCTCCACACGACGGTAATGCGGTCGAACGCTGCGCTGCTCCCACGGATGCACCGGCTTGTCGACGAGCTCGGCGCAGGAGCCTGGGAGCTCTTCTTCCTCGTGCCGACCGGGCGTGGGCGGCTGCTGGCGGACGAGGAGCTGCCGGCCGCCGAGCAGGAGCAGGTGCTGCGCTGGCTGTACCGGCTCCAGCGCCACTCGCCGTTCCCGGTGAAGCAGATCTGTGCGCCACACTTCCGCCGGATCGAGGCGCAAAGCGCGCGTGCCCGCGGCGAGCGCCGGCCGCAGCGCGTCACGACGAGGCTGACGACGATGTCGCGCGGTTGTCTCGCCGGCAACGGCTTCGCCTTCGTGTCGCACGTCGGTGACGTCTGCGGCTGCGGCTTTCTGCCGCTGTCGGTCGGCAACATCCGCGACCGTCCCTTCTCGGAGCTTTACGCCGAAGCACCGCTCTTCCAGGCTTTTCGTGACCCGAGCACCCTCGGCGGCGACTGCGGCGCGTGCGAATACCGCGTGCTCTGCGGCGGCTGTCGCGCGCGGGCATACGCCGCGACCGGCGACCCGCTTGCCGAGGAGCCTGACTGCGCCTACGAGCCGACGGCGGGGGGCGGCTGTCAGGGGAAGGGCGGCGTCGTAACGGCGGGGATTGGGGAGTTCGGCTCGTGACGAACGCCGCCGCTCTGCATGCTTGTACACGGCGCGGTTCGCCGATGCATGAGCAAGATTGGTCAAGACGAGCGGGAGCATGCGAGGGAAGCTTGCGCGCGTGATGTACGCGGTGATGGGCACCGGACGCTCAGAGAGGCTCAAAGCGCTCGTCTTTGAGATCGCACGGTCGCTCGAGCGGCGCGGCTGCGCCGCTGCGGACGGCGACGCGCCCGATTTCGTGCTCAACGTCGTCGATGGTGCGCGGCCTCGCCCGTTCCGCCGCCGCTCGCGCGGAACGTACGTCGCCGCGCTGGTGGAGGCGCCCGTCACGGCGGAGGACGTGCTCTCGACGACCTATCCGATGCTCGTCCGCGCGCTCGCAAACATCGTCCTCTGCTACGCGCCCGACGGCTCCGTCTGGTTCACAACGATGGAGCGCGGGGTCTACTCCGTCGGCGGGCCCACCGTTCGCGCCGTCGCCGAGGGAGTCGTCGACCGCCTCCTGCCTCTCGCCGGCTCCCGGCTCGTGATCGACAACGAGTTCCGAGCCGATCTCGAGCCCGAGCTCTGGAGCGGCGACGAGCAGACCGAGCAGATTCGAACCGCGGGTAGGCGCATCGGCGAGCTCGATCTCGTGCCCGCTCCGTTTCCGATCGAGGACCTGCTCGACGAGCGTGACCTACGCCACGTCAAGCGGCTCTACGGGATCGGCGGGCTCTCGTACGGCAACCTCTCGGCGCGGAAGGACGAGCGGCGCTTCTGGATGAGCGCGAGCGGCGTCGACAAGACGCGTCTCGAGACGATCGGCCGCGACATCCTGCTCGTCAGCGACTACGACGAAGTGCACGGCGCCATCGTCCTGAGCGTGCCGCCGGGCGTCGAGCCGCGGCGCGTCTCCGTGGACGCGATCGAGCATTGGATGATCTACCAGGCCCACCCCGGGGTGGGCGCGATCCTCCACGTGCACGCGTGGCTGGACGGGGTCGCGGCGACCGAGCTCAACTTCCCTTGTGGCACCGAGGAGCTCGCACGCAGCGTCTCCGCCCTGATCGACGACGAGCCGGATCCCGACCATGCGGTCGTCGGGCTGCGCAACCACGGAATCACGGCCACCGGAGACAGCCTCGACGAGATCCTTGAGCGGATCGGGTCGAAGGTGGTGCCGCAAGTCCCGATGTCCTGACGCCCTGCTCCGTATTCTCCCGCAATCGGCCGCGGGAGAGTACTGATGCGGAAGAAGCAGCGCAATTCGATTCTTTCGCGATGGAGTTCAGGCTCGCGAGCGCGGCGCCCCTCTTCGCCTTCGACGAAGACCAGACGATCGTCGCCTGGAATCAAGGCGCGGAGGAGCTCACCGGGATCGCGACGGCCGACGCTGTCGGACAGCCGTGCTGGGCCGTGCTCGCCGGGCGCCATGACTCGGGCGCGCTCATGTGCCACAAACAGTGCTCTCGCGCACGCCTTGCCCGCGCAGGCTGGCCGGTGCAGACGGAGACGATGAACATCCACGGAGCAGACGGGCCGCGCCGCATCGCGGTCGACACCGTCTCGGTGAACCGAAACGGCTCGAGCCTGTTCCTGCACCTCATGCGCGACGCGCCGGCGGCGGTCGCGGCCGACGAGCAAACGCTCCCCTACCCAGGCCCGCCTCCACACCTGACGTCGCGCCAGCTAGACGTCCTTCGCCTGCTCGGCGAGGGGTTTCCGGCGCGCACGATCTCGTCGAAGCTCGGGCTCGCCGAGGCAACCGTGCGCAACCACATCCGAGCCGTCCTGCTCGAGCTCAGCGCGCATTCGCAACTCGAGGCCGTCTTCCGCGCTCGCAGTCACGACCTGCTCTGAAACAGGCCGGGAAGGAAGCGCTCGTCGGTCGATACCAGGCCGGCGACGGCACCGCCCCGCGCGAGCGACGGCGCGCTGCTCAGCTCGCCCCCACCGGGACGGCAGCGAGCCCGCGGATGATGGCCACCGGCCGCTTCGACTCCGACAGCACCCCGCGCGAGACGCTGCCAAGAAGCACACTGGCGAGGGTGCCGTGGCCGCGAGAACCAACAACGATCAAGTCCACGCCCTGCGAGTCGGCATAGCCGACGATCTCGCTGACGGCATTGCCGACGAGCAACTCCGAGCTCGCTTCGACGCCCGCGCGAGCGGCGATCTGCTCTGCGTCTTCGAGCGGCGTACGGTCGAACGCGTCGAGCTCATGCGGGACGCGCGGAATCCCTCCGGCCATGCCGTAGCCAGCCGCCGGGATGACGTCGAGAGCGGGAGCAACGTGAACGAAAATCACCTTCGCCTCGTGCTCGGCAGCGAGCTCTACTCCAAAATCGACGGCTTCGGCCGAAGATGCCGAGCCGTCGGTAGCGATCAGGATCTTTTTCATCGCGGCCTCCTTGAAGTGAGTTGTCTCTGCTCCATGATCGGGGCGCGCACATTGCCCGCTATCCGGGGCAGCACCGATCTGCCCTGCGTAGTTGGCCGTAGAGAGTCCGCAGCGTGGACCCGGCGCTCGCGACCGAGCGGGCCCAGTGGCTGCGCCACGAAGTGCGAAGGCTGGCGTCGAGCAGCTGAGCGTGCTCGTGAACTTCGAGAAGAGTCGTCGATGAGCCAGGTCGAGACAGGGATCGGCCGCCGGCGGCGCGGCGGCCGCGGACCATAAGAGCCCGTAATCCTTGGAGCCGCCGGTCCAACGCTCCTAGGGAACGACCCTCGCCGACCCCTCGCCGACTTGTCGCCGGACGCGAGGGTCGCGGCGGTGTTTCGCAATCATGCGCGCCGCTGCCAGGTGACGATCGCACCGGCCGCGGCGAGTGCTGAGGCGGCGACGCCGCGATCTTGACGCCGAGTCCGGCGAGCTCGCCCTGGATCCGTCGGTAGCCCCAAGCCGGGTTCTCCCGCGCCAGTCGCACAATCAGCGCGCGAACAGCAGCGGCCGTCGCAGGCCTCCCGGGCCGCCGATGCGGATACGTCCAACGCCCCGCGAGCAGCGACCGGTGCCAGCGACGGATCGTCTCTGGCCGCACGAACAAACTGCCCCAACGATCACGCGGAAGCAGCCGGGCGAGGGCGGCAAGCCCCACCCGGTCGGTCGGGGAACAGCTTGGCCGAGCTACCTGCCGGCGGAGCACCGCGAGTTCGTGACGCAAGACGAGAATCTCGACCTCGTTCGCGGCCTCTGACCGGCAGCGAAGAACAAGCAGTTCGAGGAGGTGTCGAAACAGCCAGTAGAAGCATGAAATGACCACCCGGCGATCCTGCCAGCACCCCCGCAAGCGGGCCAGACCGAGTTTCCGGCACCCTCAGGCTGTATCTCCCCACCGCCCCAGAAAACTGGCAGCGAAACAATCCGCCCTCAGCAGTGCAGGTCGGAGCAGGCGGCCCGCCACACGACCCTTGGCCGACGATGAAGCTCTAGGACCGAGGGAGGATCGGAGATGCAGACGAAGTCCCCGCGTGTACTGGTCGTCGACGACGACCCGACCGCCCGGATGCTCTGCTCGATCAACCTCCAGCTCGAGGGGCTCCACGTCCTCCGAGGCAGAAGACGGGCGGCGCGGCCTGGCACGCGCCCGGCTGGAGGCACCGGATTCTTGCCGTGACCGACGTTGCGATGCCCGGGCTGGACGGCTTCGAGCTCGCCGAGGCGCTGCGCCGCGACGAGAGCACGGCGCTCATCCCAGTCATCTTACTCAGCGGGGAAGTGGACGCCGACAACGAGGAGCGCGCCCGTTCGCTCGGCGCGCTCGCCTACCTGACCAAGCCGTTTGACCCGCCCGCCTTCGCGACGCTCCGGGGCGGACGTGCTAGACCGCTTGGGAACGCGGGAGCGTTCACTGGCAATCGACTGACAGCGAGGAGCAGTTTGCAAAGCCGAATCGCACGCACACCGGGCCACGCCGTGAACGGAAGCGGCCCGCGTGACGGAGCCACGGCTGCCATGCGTGCGGCAATCGTCTCCACCTTCCCGCCGCGTGCGTGCGGGATCGGGACATTCGCGGCCGACGTGCGGGCTGCCCTGACCGGCGTCGATGAGATCGAATCCGTCGGCAAGGTCGTCATCGTCGACGATCCATCGCGTCCGCAACGCCCCGGGGTCGTCGCAACGATCTCGCAGGGAACGCGCGGCGACTACGTCCGCGCAGCGCGCATCCTCGCCAGGCGAGACGTCGACGTGGTGCTCCTTGAGCACGAGTACGGGATCTTCGGCGGCCGCGACGGCGAGTACATCCTTTCGCTGGCGGAAGAGCTGACACAACCGCTCGTCGTCACGCTCCACACCATTCTCTCCGCGCCGACGAGGCACCAAGCGCGCGTTCTCGCAGCACTCTGCGGTCACTCCGAGTTCGTCATCGTGATGACCGACACCGCCCTGCGGCTTCTCGCCGACAGCGGCACATGCCCCGAGAGGAAAATCCGCGTCGTCCCCCACGGCGCGCCGACGGTGCTGCTCGAGCGCGCGCACGCGGCAGCGACCGACAACGCGCCGCCCACGCGCGACGAACGCGCGCGCAGCCGCTTCGTGATCTCGACATTCGGCCTGATCTCGCCGGGCAAGGGACTCGAGACGGTCATCGAAGCGCTGCCCGCGATCATCGAGCAGCACCCCGAGACGCTGTACGTGATCGCCGGCCAGACGCATCCGGGCGTCGCGCAGCGCGAGGGCGAGCGCTACCGGCTCTCGCTGCAGCACATGGTCTCCGAGCTCAGCCTCGAAGCACACGTGGAGTTCGACGACCGCTTCCTGAGCGTGGCGGAAATCGGCGACCTGCTTGCCGACACTGCCGTGTTCGTCACGCCGTACCTCGACCGCGACCAGACGTCGTCCGGTGCGCTCACCTTCGGGATCGCCGCCGGTTGCGCCGTCGTCTCGACGCCCTATCGCTACGCGGAGGATCTGCTCGCGACGGGCGCGGGCACGCTCGTCCCGTTCTCGGACCCGCCCGCACTGGGCGCTGCGATCTTGGCGTTCATCGACGAGCCCAAGCTGCTGCTCGCCGCGCGCGGCGAGGCGCGGCGCATCGGAGAAAGGCTGAGCTGGCCCTCCGTGGCGGAGGCGACTGCCCTCGTCCTGCGCGAAGCCGTCGAGCTAGCGCCGCGCAGCGAGGCGATCGTCAGCCTCGAGCCCCAGCCTGCAAGCTTCCGCAACGACCATCTGCTGACGATGATCGACGACGCGGGCATCGTGCAGCACGCGCACGGCATCATTCCGAACCGGCGCAGCGGGTACTGCGTCGACGATGTCGCACGGCTCGCCGTCGTCGCGGTCGAGCTTTCGCGTCGCTCGGACGAGCAGAAGTGGACGTCGATCGTGCACCGCTCGCTCGCGTTCCTCCACGACGCGACCGAAGGTCGCAACGGCATGCGGAACTTCATGAGCTACGACCGCCGCTGGCTCGACGAGCCGCACATCGGCGATCACGTCGGGCGGGCGGTCTGGGCGCTCGGCGAGATCCTCTCGACTGCGTGGGCGCCGGCGCTCGTCGACCCGACGCAGCGCCTGCTCGACTCACTCGTCGCCGGGCTCTCCCACGAGACCTGGCTCCGGACCGACGCCTACGTCGTGCTCGGCCTCTCCCGGCTCGACAAGGACCGCCTCGATGACCCGGCGCGGAAGCTGCTCGAGCGGGGGGTCGATCGCCTGTACGCCGCCTACGAGGCGAAAGCATCTGCCGACTGGCCGTGGTTCGAAGACAGACTGACCTATGACAACGCGCGCCTGCCGCAGGCGCTGATCACGGGAGGCACAGCGCTCGGCCACGACGACGCGGTCGTCGCCGGGCTCGTCTCGTTGCACTGGCTGGGCGACGAGTCGGGGCTCGCCGACGGGATGCTCCGGCTGACCGGGCATGAAGGCCGCACCAGGGGCGGGCCTGCGCCGGGCAGGGGAGACGAGCAGCCGCTCGAAGCGTCCGCCTTCGTCGAGGCGGAGCTCGCGGCGTTCGACGTCTCGGGCGACCGCGTCCACGGCGCCCGCGCGCACACCGCGTTCGAATGGTTCCTCGGCCGCAACCATCTCAACCGGCCGCTCTACGACTTCGCAACGGGCGGCTGCAGCGACGGCCTAGGGCGCGGCGACATCAACCGCAACGAAGGCGCCGAGTCGACACTCGCCTTCCACCGCGCGGCGCTGTTGCTCGATGCGTCCGAGTTCTCTTCCGTCGCACGCCGACGCGTTGCGCAGAGGGTCGCATGACGCAGGCACCGGTCCTTCGCGGCGAGCTCTTCCAGCGCCACCCCCTCAACCCGATCCTGACCGCGTCCGACTGGCCGTATCCGGTGAACTCGGTGTTCAATCCGGCAGCGGCGGTCGTGGACGGCGAAACGATCGTCCTGGCCCGCGTCGAGGACCTGCGGGGCATCTCGCACCTCACGGTCGCGCGATCCGCGAACGGCGTCGACGGCTGGGTGATCGACGCGGAACCGTTTCTCGCGCCCATCGAGGCCGTCGATAGCGAGCAGTGGGGCTTCGAGGATCCGCGCGCCGTCTGGCTGCCAGAGCTCAAGCGCTGGGCGATCACCTGCACCGCCTACGGACCGCAAGGCCCCGCCGTTTTCCTGGCGACGACGCAAGACTTTCGCGCGCTCGAACGCCACGGGATCATCCAGGGCGCCGAGGACAAGAACGCGGCGCTGCTCCCGCAGCGGATCGACGGCAAGTGGATCCTCTTCCACCGCCCGAGCGAGGGAGCTGTCCTCGGATCGGGCGGCGAGATCGTCCTCTCGCGCTCGACGGATCTCGTCAGCTGGAGCGCGCCGGAGCACGTGATGGGGCCGCGCGCCGGTGCCTGGTGGGACTCGCGCCGCATCGGCATCGGACCACCCCCGCTCCGCACGGAGCACGGCTGGCTGATCGTCTACCACGGCGTCAAGGACACGATCGGCGGCGGCCTCTACCGCGTCGGGCTCGCACTCGCCGATCTCGCCGAGCCGACGCGCGTGCTGCACCGGCTGCCGGAATGGATCCTTGGCTCGCGCACGAAGTCCGAACGGACGGGCGACGTACCGAACGCGATCTTCCCCTGCGGGCTGATCCACGACGAGGAGACCGGTCAGCTGCGCCTCTACTACGGTTCGGCGGACACGTCGATCGGCCTCGCGACGGCGCAGCTCGACGACCTGCTCGACGCGATCCTCAGCGCGCCGGCTTAGGCCGCGCGACGAGGCGCCGGCAGGGGCGACGAAACAGTCGTACGCAGCGCGCGGCGAACTCCGCAGGTTCGCAGCATCGAGCGGAACCTCGTCCAGGAAGCGCGTGACCTGCTCGCTTGAGCCCGAGACGCCGCGCGACCGCCGTCATCGACTCCTCGCTTTCCCTGTACAGCCGGATTGCTTCCTCCCGGAACTCCGGCGACCACTTCGACGCGCGACCCATCGTGTTGACTCCTCTCTCCCGGCACGAACGCCGAGGATCAAGACGTCAACAGAATCGGGTCAACCTCAACCTCAATACGTTTGTTCAATAATAAGAACATGCGTACAACTAATGACCGGAAGACCCTCCGCGATCATCCGCGACGTCGCGATGGAGCTGTTTTCGGAGCGGGGCGCATCCGGCGTGACTGTTCGCGAAATCGCCTCAGCGGCGGGTGTCTCTCCCGGTCTGGTGATGCATCACTCGGCTCGAAGAGCGGACTGAAGGATGCTGTTGATCAGCGGGCCGTGGAGTTCGTGGACGGCATGCTCTCCGAGCTGGTCCGGATCGGAGAAGAGGGTGGAAGCGCGTCGCTCGCGGAGCTCTTCGCGAACCGGTTGGAGCAAGAGCCGGCTCTGGCGGGATATATCCGCCGTCTGCTCGTTGATGGAGGCGAAGCAGGCGGCGCCCTTTTCGAGCAGCTGTTTGAGACGACCCTCGCAGGCATGCGCTCGCTCACAGGGGCGCAGTTCGTGCGGCCGGCGCTTGACGAGCAGATTCGAGCTGCCTTCCTGCTTGCGAACGACCTGGCGATGGTGCTCCTTCGTCGCCAGGTCGAGCGGGTGATTGGCGTTGATCCACTAACGAAGGATGGACTCGCCCGCTGGACAGCCGAGGCTGTCGACATCTACACCAACGGCCTTTTCACTTCTCCGCTCCCGGTCACCCAGCCGACGCCAGCAGTCCAACCGGAGGAACGCCGGTGAAGGCTGCTATCGAAGCCTCCGCGTTATCGAAGACCTACGGTGAGACCCGAGCGGTCGTCGGCCTCAGCCTGCACGTTGAGGAGGGACAGGTGTTTGGCTTCCTCGGACCGAACGGGGCGGGCAAGACGACAACGATCCGGATGCTGCTTGCCCTTCAGAAGCCCAGCGGGGGCACCGCGGAAGTTCTTGGACTCGACCCCCAGCGGGACAGTCTCGAGATCCATCGCCGGATCGGCTACCTCCCGGGAGAGCTCGAGCTGTACCCGCGCATGACGGGCCAGCAGCACATCGACTGGTTCGCGCGAGCCCGTGGCCAGCACGATCCGGCGCTCGCCAAGCGATTGGCCGAACGTTTCAACGTCGTCCTCGACCGCCCGGCAAAGGAGCTCTCGACAGGCAACAAACAGAAGATCGGGCTGGTCATCGCGTTCATGCATCGCCCCGAACTGCTGATCCTCGACGAACCGACCTCCGGTCTGGATCCTCTGATGCAACACGAATTCGAGCGACTGGCACGCGAGACCGTCAGCGAAGGACGGACGGTGTTCCTTTCGTCCCACGACCTCGACGAGGTCCAGCGCCTCGCCGACCACGTCGGGATCATCAGATCCGGCAAGCTCGTCACCACCGACACTGTCGACAATCTCCGCCGGAGCGCGCCAAGAAGAGTGGAGGTTCAGTTCCGCCAGTCCGTCGACCGCTCGCTGTTCGACCACATCGCGGGCGTCGCGGTCACCGCCGCGGAAGGAACACGGGTCGCCTTGCAGGTAACAGGTGAGATCGGGCCGGTCCTCAAGCTGATCGCCGATCACGACCCCGTCGATCTCCTCGCCCGCCCTGCCGATCTCGACGAGCTGTTCCTCGACCTCTATCGCGAGTCATCTGCACCGGAGGAAGCCGATGCGGACTGACATCACACGTCTCGATATCGCGGGCCGGCGCCGGAGCCTGATCGGCTACTCGCTCGGCATGGCCCTCTACACGCTGGCCGTCGTCGCGCTCTACCCCGCCTTCAAACATTCAACCTCGCTCGACAGCCTCGTCAAGAACGACTCGACCGCGGCCGCCCTCTTCGGCGTCACGGGTCCGCTCTCCTCAGCGGGCGGATGGCTCAACGGCAACATCTACGCCAACTTCCTCCCCCTGGTGATGCTGCTCCTCACCATCGGCTACGGCGCCACCTCGATCGCAGGGCAAGACGAGGACGGCACGCTCTGCCTGATCACGACTCTCCCCGTGCGGCGAGCGGTCATCGTGCTCGAGAAGGCGGCTGCGATGGCCGCCCAAGCAGCCGCTCTTGCGGTAGCGGTTGGCGCCTGTGTCGTCATCGGCCGCTTCTTCGACCTGAGCGTCACCCTCGCCAATGTCCTCTCCAGCTCGGCCGCCGTCTTCCTGCTCGGCCTCGACTTCGGCCTGATCACCATGGCCGTCGGCGCCCTCACGGGACGAAAGGCAACAGCGATCGGCGTCGGCACAGCACTCGCAGCAGGCTCATACGTGATCGGCTCGCTGGCAACCGTCGTCTCCTGGCTCCACCCGGCCAAGTACCTCTCGCTCTTCTATTGGTCGGTTGGAAACAACCAAATTAGTCAAGGAAGCAGCCTCGCCGACTACGCCGTCTTGATCGTGGCCGGGCTCTTCGCTCTGTACGCAGCCGTCATCGCCTTCCAGCGGCTTGACCTCCACTGACCAGGCAACCGCGGTTCCATGGACCTTGCCAGGGCAGCTTTCGAACCTCGCTCTGCCTTGAGGAGGTTCATGCCCGCAGCCTTCCTTAGCGTCGGCTGGGTGCTGATGCCCGGCCGTCCACCTTGGCCGTTACGCCCGCGTCTTCCAGAAACGCGTAGAGGGCAGGTGTGACCTCCTCGATGGACGCGCCAATGCTGGTGTGATCAGCGCCTTTGACGATGACCAGCTGCGTGCGTTCGGGCGCTTGGGCGTGCAGCTCGTAGGCGTCGGCGACGGGAACGGTGGTGTCCCGGTCGCCGTGCACGAGCAGGACCGGCGCCTGGACGCGGCCGATCGTGTGCACGGGCGCGAACGTCTCGAACCGTTGTCCGATCGTGCGCTCGACGTACCGGAGCGCGAGCGTCGTCAGTGGGCCGGGCAAACGCTTGCCGAGGGTGCGTGCCATGAAGACCTTGGGGTGTGCCAGGGAGGCGATCGACACGACGGCCGCCACCGTGTCGTCGCGGGAGGCGACGAGCAGCCCTGCACCAGCGCCGACGGAGTGGCCAGCGAGGACGAGCCGTGATCGGTCGACGTCGTTGCGCTGCCGCAACCAGGTCAGACCGCTCTCGAGATCCTCGGCGAACCGCGGCATGGAGACGAACTCGTCGTCGTCGCTGCGTCCGTGGCAGCGGGCGTCCAGCAGCAGCACGTGCATTCCGGCCGCGAGCAACGGGCCTGCGAGTGGGGCCATGTCGGCGGCGCTGCCACCCCAGCCGTGCATGACGAGGGCTGCGGGCCGCACCCCGTCAGCTCCCGGTGAGGCGATGAACCACCCGCGCAGGGTCAGACCGTTTGCCGCCGGCAGCCGAACGTCGACCGCTCCGGACGCCGGCGGCTGAACCGACAGCGGTCGCCGGGAAGGCCGGCCGTAACGGCGGCGGAAGTTTCGAGCACCGAACAGTGCGCCTGCCGCGATCGTGGTCGCGCACAGGGCTGTGTGCACCACCGGCCCGGCGGGGAGACGGGGAGTGTCGGCCGCCGCGCCGCGGATAGTCACAAGCGATCGCACGGGGGTCGGCAGCTGTGGCAACGTGCGGCCGGCGCGGCCAGACCGACTGCCGCGCCCGCGGCCTCCCGGAGCGCGCCCGCCTCCTGGTGGAGCCCGGTTACGAGCAGGTCGACTGTCCCGCTACGACGGTTGCGCGTATTGACGCGCGCGCCAGAACGCGCCAGGGCAGCACACCCGAGGAGCCGACCTCGTCGTCGAGCAGCTCTACAACCATCTTCCATTCCAGCACGCTGCAAGTGTGCCGAAGCTCGGGGTGTTTGGCGCAGCCGCCCAGGGGCGTTTCCTCCCCCCGATCCCGTTAGGGGCAGTTCGCTCTTTCGCTTCAAGCGACCGGACACTTGAAGGGGTCACTGAGCAGCAACATCATTGTGTTTAGAACAACGGATGGGCGGTACGGGCTCGAACCAGTGACCCCCAGCTTGTCGATCCGATGCTGGACTCGAACGTCCCATCCAGACGCGCTTTGACGCAGAAGCGTGATTGCGCTGGTACGAAGAGCCGGATTCGCTTGCCGGCGGCCGAGAGTGTCGAGCGGCGTGCGGGTGACTTGCCGCCCTCAGCTGCGCTCGAGGTAGCGGCGGTCGATCGACACCATCGCCGAGTAGAACGGATCGATCATGTTCCCCACCTGCACGCGTCCCACCTGGCTGAGGAGCTCGTAGGCCTCCCGCTTCTGGAAGCGGTAGAAGCGAACGAGCCGTTCGAGTAGGTCGACGTAGCCTGCGCGCGTGCAGTCGGCGAGCGAGACGCCTTGATAGCCGGCGATCGAGCCGATCGCGCGCTCGTCGTTGAGCTGCGGGAGCGCGACGAACCCTGCGGCCTCCCTCTGCGCAACGCGGACGGTGAGCTCGACCTCGGCCTCGATCTCGAGCGCCGCGCCGCTGATCTCACCGTCGCCCTGCGCCGCGTGTGCGTCCCCGAGCCCGAGCAGCGCTCCTTCGACGTTGACCGGCAGCACGAGCGTGCCGCCCGCCGTCACCTGTGGCACGTCGACGTCGCCGAGATACTCCGGCGCCTGGGAGAACGTGAGCCTCCGCTCGTAGCGAGGCGCAACGCCGACCGTGCCGAGAAACGGGCGCAGCGGTATCTCCACGTCGCCGTCGGCGCACGGGAAGCGCGCGACTCCGTCGGCATAGGGGACGAGCCGCAGCTCGGGCTCGAGCCCATCTCCGATCGTGTACGGCTCGTGTTGCAAGGCCCCAAACCCGGTGAAGATCCCGGTCCACGCGACGCCGGCGGCAGGGAACGGGTCGACGCGATGCAGTTCGACCTCGAGCACGTCACCAGGACGAGCACCAGCGACGTGGAACGGGCCGGTGACGGGGCAGGCGCCGCCGAGGCGCTCGACCACCTCGTCGATGTGGAAGCCTCGTGGCGCCTCGCGCTTGGCGAGCCCACAGATCGAATCCGCCGTCTCGACGACAACGCGCTCGCCGGAGCGCAGCTCCGCGAGCGGCTCCGCGCCCGGGTCGAAGAACATCGTCGTCTGCGTCCGCTCGAACCGCCGCAGCGGCGCCGCCGTCATCCGGCATCCAGGTAGGCGTCGGCCGCTGCCTCGAAGCACTCGAGCGGCGCCTTCAGGATCCCGGCCCCGATCTGGCCGCCGTCCTTGCCTGCGAGACCACCGTCGATCACCGGGACGATCGACGTCTCGAGCACCTTGAAAAGGTCGATGCCCACCGGCGTCCCGCGGAAGCCGAAGAACGGGATCTTGAAATCCGTGTGCTCGGCGACGGTGATCTCGTACATCGACTCGTTCATGGCGGCCATCACCTGCGGCGAGCCACCCTGGTAGGCCTGGAGCGCGAACGCGGCCGCCTGACAGAAGCCGCCGAGGCCGATCGTCTCGGTGATGTGACTCTCGCCACCGATCCACTCGATCTCATCGGGCGTATGGCCCTCGAAGAGCTGCGCCTCGACGATCGGGTGCGGTCCCTCGAACCACCGGTCGCCGAGCCCGCTCACACGGATCGCGAAGCCCTTGCACGACAGCGTCATCGCGGTGACGACGCTCGATCCCGCGACACCGTGCGCCGCATCCGCCGTGGCCTTCGCCGACGCCATCGACAGGCGAAGGAAGAAGTAGTCGCTCGCGTACAGGAAGGCGAGCGATTCGCGCACGCTCGCCGCGTCGATCTCACCGCTCAGGCCGAGCTCGAGCAGGTGCGGACTGAGCTCCTTCACGAACAGCGTGGTGGCGGCGGTGTTCCGGCTGTGGAGCTCGTCGCCCATGTTGATCGCGCGACGGATGAGCGGCTTCAGCGGGATGCCGCCTGAACGCAGCACAGCCTTGCGAAGTGTCGGTGCGAGCGTCTGCTCGAGGAAACGAAGACCGTCGCGAACGCTGTCGTCGTAGGACCCGTAGTTCAGCCGTCGCCGCGACTCGCCCTCATAGAGGTTGCAGAAGCCACGATTGCCGAACGGGCCGTTCTCGACGACGAACACCGGCATCGACGCGGTGTAGATCCCGGCGACCGAGCCGACGCACCCGTGCGCGTGACAGTTCGACACCGTGATCCGGCCAGCGGCGAGCTCTCGCTCGGCGTCGTCGAGATCACGCGCGAGCCCCTCGTACACCGCGCCGTAGAGAATCGCGCGGCGCTGTCCGCCGGTGTACTCGTCAGGCCGAAGCGGCGGGCCTGAGGTGAGAATCGTCGTCGGCGTCATTCCTGGGACGACGTCGATCGCCGGGCGAATGTCGACGAGCACCGGGTCCGACGCGCACATGCGGCGTGCCGTCTCCGCGTTCGCAGTCTCGCGCTCTGCCGCCGCCTGCGGCGAGAGCGAGCTCACCACAGGCGAAGATACTGGTCGCGTTCCCACTCGGTCACGATCGTGTTGTAGGTCTCCCACTCCGCGCGCTTGTGGGAAACGTAGGTCTTGTGGAACTCGTCACCGAAGACCTCACGAGCGAGCGGGTCCGCCTCGAAGGCGTCCACGGCAGCACCCAGCGTCCTCGGCAGGCGGCGCAGGCTGTCGCGTTCCTTCGGGTCTTCCATGATCTTGTACGTGTCCTCGTTCACCGGGTCGCCCGGGTCGAGCTGCTCGCGGATCCCCTCGAGGCCGGCAGCAAGCGTGAGTGCTGTGACGAGGTAGAAGTTGCAGGCCGCATCGGCAGTGCGCAACTCGACGGCGCGCCTGTTCAGCGGCAGCCTGCACATGAGCGTCCGGTTGTTCTCGCCGTAGGCGGCGTAGACGGGAGCCCAGGTGATCTCGCGCATGAAGCCGTGCGGGAGCAGCCGCTTGTACGAGTTGACCGTCGGGCACGCGACGGCGGTGATCGCATCGGCGTGACGAAGCAGACCGGCGGTGAAGTGGTAGGCGAGATCGGTGTAGCCGGGGTCGCGCCCGGCGCGCGCTGCTTTCTGGCCGTCCGCGGCGGCGAACACGTTCCGGCCGTGCTCATCGGCCAGGCTCATGTTCAGGTGTGCGCCCGAGGCGAACGAGTCGACGAACGGCTTCGGCATGAACGTGGCGAAGCAGCCGATCGACCGTGCGACGTGCTTCGCCAGCAGGCGGAACACGAGCATCCGATCGGCCATCTGCAGGCCGTCGCAGTAGTTGAAGTCGAATTCGTACTGACCGTCGCCGCCCTCGTGATCGAACGAGTAGACGTCCCAGCCGAGCTCGTCCAGGTACTCGACCATCGGGCTGAGGAAGGCATCGGCGAGAATCGTCGCCTCGATGTCGTACCCGCGCGTCGGCGCGTTGTGCGTGTCCTCGGCGACGAGCGGGACGATCCTGCCGTCGTCCTGCTCGCGCAGCACGTAGACCTCCGGCTCGATGCCCATGTTGAACGCGTAGCCCGCCTCTGCCGCCGCGTCGATCTGGCGGTGGAGGACGTGGCGCGAGTCGTGTGAGTAGGGCACGCCATGAAGGCGGAGCTCCGCCGGCGCAAGCGCGTAGCGGCGGTCCCACGGGAGGACGGTCACGTTGCCGAGATCCGGGATTCCTTCGCACTCGTCCTCGTTCGGGCCGAGCTCGCCCATGCCCTCGAGTGCGCCCACCGTGTAGAGCTCGGAGCCGCGCAAAGCCGATTCGAGGTGGTCGATCGGCACGGCCTTCGACTTCGGGACGCCGTGGATGTCGACGTAAGCGCCGAAAAAATACTTGACCCCGCGCGCCTTCAGCTCGTCCCGCAGGACGGCGACTTCGGGGCCTGGCACCGTCCCGGTCACGATGCGTATCGAATCATCGTTTTGGTTCGGATGTCAAGGGCAAACCGCAACTGCGGGACGGAAATCGGCGCAGCTTCCGGTTTTGGACGGGGTCTTTCGTTTTTGCGGCGACCGTGATACGTTCGCGCGATCGTGGCGGGAATCACAGCTTCAACGGCCGACGACAGCGAGCGCACCCGCGAGTCCCTGCGCGACGCCGGCGTCGAGTTCTGCCTGTCCGCCTACGTCGACGTGCACGGGATCCCGAAGGCGAAGGCCGTGCCGATCGACCACTTCGCGGAAATGATGGACGGCTCCGAGCTCTTCACGGGTGCCGCCATCGACGGGCTCGGTCAAAGCCCGTCGGACGACGAACTGTCCCTCCGCCCGGACCTCGGCGCGATCACGATCCTGCCGTGGCAGTCGAACGTTGCCTGGGCGCCGGGCTACCTCCACCTCCACGGCTCGCCCTATCCCATGTGCAGCCGAACGGTGTTGAAGCGCCAACTCGACCGCGCCGCGGCGCTCGGCTTCGCGTTCAACCTCGGGATCGAGACCGAGTTCTTCCTCGTGCAGGAAACCGAGCACGGAGTCGCTCCCGCAAACCCGCGCGACCGCCTTCCGCGGGCGGCGTACGACGTCGCCGAGTTGCTCGAGGCCCTGCCCTTTCTCCGTGAGCTGATCGGCTACATGAATCAGCTCGGATGGGACGTCAACTCCTTCGACCACGAGGATGCGAACAGCCAGTTCGAGTTCGACTTCTCGTATACGAACGCACTCGCCATGAGCGACCGCTTCGTCCTCTGGCGACTCATGACCAAGCTCGTCGCGCGCCGGCACGGCGTCCAGGCGACCTTCATGCCGAAGCCGTACGGAGACCGCACGGGCAACGGCGGCCACTTCAACATGTCGCTGGCCGACCTCACGACAGGCGCGAACCTCTTCGAGGCAGTCGACGACCCCCGCGGCGCGGACGTCTCGGAGCTCGCCTACCACTTCATCGCCGGCGTGCTCGCGCACGCTCCGGCCATCTGCGCCGTCGCGTGCCCGACGGTCAACTCCTACAAGCGGCTCGTCAAGAGCGGATCGATGACGGGGTTCACGTGGGCGCCGGTGTTCATCTCGTACGGTTCGAACAACCGGACGCACATGCTTCGCATCCCAACGGGATCGCGTCGCGTCGAGTCGCGCGCGGTCGACACATCGTGCAACCCCTACCTCACGGCCGCGATGTTCCTCGGCGCCGGCCTCGAAGGAATCGAGCGCGGGCTCGACCCGGGCGATCCGATCCCGCTCAACATGTACGAACAGACCGACGAGCAGCTGCGGGAGTTGGGCGTCTCGACCCTGCCGCGCACCCTGCTCGAAGCCGTCGAAGCGCTCGACGCAGACTCGCTCGCCGGCGACGTGCTCGGCCCCGAGCTCAAGGCGTCGTTCGTCGGGCTGAAGACGCGCGAGTGGTGGGACTACCACAACATCGTCTCGTCGTGGGAGCACGAGCGCTACCTGGACTTCTTTTGAGCCGGTCGCCGCAGAAAGCGGCAACCGGGTAACCAGATCCGGTCAGGAGGCACGAGATCGACATGCACAGGTCACGTACAATCCGTAAGCTCACCGTCGCGACATTCGCGATCGCACTCGTATCGGTCCTCGTTCTAAGCGCGACCGCTGGTGCGGCACGCCACGCACGCCACGCACACGCCGCCAAGCCGCCGATCATCCTCGGCGCCGCCGTGGCGCAGTCAGGCGGCTACGAGCTGTACGACAGTAGCCTCCTGGCGGGCGTCCGCTGGGCGATGAACAAGATCAACGCTGCAGGCGGCGTCAACGGGCGCAAGTTCAAGCTGGTCATCGCCGACCACAAGACCGATCCGGCGCAGATTCAGGCAGCCGCCGAGAAGGTGCTGTCGCAGGGCGCTGACGTCGTCATCACTACCCCCGACTTCGACTTCGGCGCCGCCGCCGCGCTCGCTGCGACGAAAGCGAAGAAGGTTTCGATCAGCGGTGCGGGAGCGCCCGAGTTCGGCAAGAAGGGCCTCGGGCCGTATGCGTTCAACGTCTTCCAGGGCACGCCGACCGAGACCGCCGCGATGAACGCCTTCGCCGGCAAGAAGGGCTGGAAGCACCCCTTCCTGCTCAAGGACACGAGCATCGCGTACTCCAAGGACGTCTGCGACTTCTACAAGAAGGCACTCCTGCCGGGCGCCAAGATTGCCGGGGAGGCGTCGTTCAAGAACAGCGACCCGTCGATCGCGAGCCAGGTCGGCCAGATCCGCAAGTCGAAAGCCGACGTCGTCGTGCTCTGCTCCTATCCGCCCGGCGGCGCGAGCGCGGTCCGCCAGATTCGCACCGGAGGTGTCAACCTCCCGATCCTCGGCGGCGGAGCGTTCGACGGCACGTTCTGGCTCAAGTCGACGCCCAACCTGAGCAACTTCTACTACCCGGTGATGGTGTCCTCAGCGCTCGACGACCCGAACCCGAAGGTCAACGCGTTCGTGAAGAGCGTCAAGGCGCCGGCCGGCACCGTCTACGCTCTCTTCGGTTATGAGATCGTCGAGACGATCGCGACGGGCATCCGGAAGGCGCACGGCGCAACCGACGGTCCGACGCTCTCGAAGGCGATCGAATCGTTCCGCAACGAGCCGTTCCTCGTCGGGCCGACGTCGTACTCGACGAACTGCCACGTGCCGGTCGGGCGCAGGCTCGCGATGATGGCGATTCAGAACGGGAAGCCGCACTTCCTCTCGTACTCGAAGCCCAGGAAGGTGCCGCCGGCTCCGTGCTGAGCCTGATCGGCCCGGTTTCCGGGGCTGTCCCGACCTCGTCGGGCGAGCGTGCGGCCGATTCGGCCGCCGCTCGTCCGACGATGCGGACTCGCGGCCTTGCCGTCCACTTCGTCGGCGTGAAAGCGGTCGATGGGGTCGACCTCGACCTCGAGCAGGGGACGATCCTCGGCGTGATCGGCCCGAACGGCGCCGGTAAGACGACCCTGCTGAACGCGATCACCGGGTTCCAGCGTCCGACGGCCGGCACGGTCGAGGTCGACGGCGCACCTGCGACGCACTGGCAGCCACAACGCTTCTCGGACGCCGGCGTCGCGCGGACGTTCCAGGCTGTGCGGTCGTTCGAACGGATGAGCGTGCGGGAGAACGTCGAGGCCGCCGCGCTCGGCACGGGCTCCCGCCGGCGCGCGGCGCGCGTCCGCGCGGCCGAACTGCTCGAATTGGTCGGGCTCGCCCACTCCGCCGACCGTCTGGCGGAGGAACTGCCCTACGGAGACCAGCGGCGGCTCGGCCTGGCACGCGGGCTCGCCGGCTCGCCGCGGTTCCTGCTCCTCGACGAGCCCGCCGCAGGCCTGAACGAGCTCGAGAGCGACGAGCTGCTCGAGATGCTCGGGCGGATCAGGACCGATCTCGGCTGCGGACTGCTCGTGATCGAGCACGACATGCGCCTGATCATGCGGCTGTGCGATCTGGTGCAGGTGATCGACTACGGCAAGACGATCAAGATCGGACAGCCTGCGGAAGTGCAGCGCGACCCTGCGGTGTTGGAGGCCTATCTCGGGCTCGCGCGATCACAGTCGCGGGCGCGGAAGGCGACCGCGTGACACCGCTCCTCGTCGTCGACGATCTTCATGTCCGCTATGGGCAGATCACGGCGGTGCGCGGCGTCTCCTTCACCGTCGGCGAGGGCGAGCTCGTGGGCGTCGTCGGGGCGAACGGCGCCGGGAAGACGACGACGGTCGCGGCGATCACGGGCCTCGTGCCCGCCGCTTCCGGAACGATCGAGTTCGACGGAGCCTCGCTGCGAGGCGAGCCGCCGGAGCGGATCGCGCGACGCGGGATCGCGCTCGTCCCGGAGGGACGGCGGATCTTCGCCAGCCTGACGGTGGAGGAAAACCTTCGAATGGGTGCGACCTCCCGCAACTCGCGAGACGTGCAGGGCGCCGTCGAGGAGGAGTTCGAGCGGTTCCCGGTGCTCGCGCGCTACGCGAAGACCACCGCCGGGAACCTCTCCGGCGGGGAGCAGCAGCAGCTCGCGATCGCCCGCGGGTTGATGGCGGCACCGCGGCTGCTCGTGCTCGACGAGCCGTCGCTCGGGCTCGCGCCGCAGATGGTCGAGCTCGTCTTCGACACGCTTGAGGCGCTCCGCGCCGAAGGACGGACGATCTTGCTCGTCGAGCAGAACGCGCGCCAGACGGTCGACCTCGCGGACCGCTGCCTCGTCTTCCGCCAGGGCGTGGTAGCCGCCGAGCTGACCGGTGGCGAAGGGGCAGACGCGGCGCTCGAGGATGCCTACCTCGGCGGCGTCGCATGAGCGGGGTCGTCCAGCACGTCGTCGACGCTGCCGCGCTCGGCAGCTTCTACGCGCTCTTCGCGCTCGGGATCGCTCTCATCTTCGGGATCATGCGCCTCGTCAACTTCGCCCACGGCGAGCTGATCATGGTCGGCTCGTACGCCGTGTACCTGACACAGAACCTGTGGTGGCCGCTGATCATCCTCTCGGGCGTCGGCGCGTCGGTCGCGATGGCGCTGATCACCGAGCGCGTCGCGTTCAGGCCGGTTCGCGGGGCGACGCCGGCGACCATGCTGATCACCTCGTTCGCGGTCTCCTACCTCCTCCAGAGCGGCGCGCGCCTGATCTTCACGAGTCTGCCGAAGTCGGCCGACATCAACCCACTGCTGCGCGAGTCATTCGTCGCCGGCGGCGTCTTCGTCAGCTGGCTGACCGTGATCACGCTCGTCGTGACGGCGGTGCTCCTCCTCGCCCTCGCCCTCTTCCTGCGCGGGACGGCGATGGGGATGCGGATGCGTGCCGCCGCCGAGGACTTCGACGCGGCACGGCTCTGCGCGGTCGACGCGAACCGCGTCGTCGCGATCGCCTTTGCCCTGAGCGGGCTGCTTGCCGGCGCGGCCGCGCTCCTGCTTGTCGGCCAGACCGGGTCGCTGTTCCCGACGATGGGCCTCGAGCCGGTGCTCTTCGGATTCACGGCTGCGGTGATCGGCGGAATGGGGAGCCTGCCTGGAGCGGTGCTCGGCGGATACCTGCTGGGCGCGGGCAGCACTGCGCTCACCATCACACTGCCGGCGAGCGTGGGCGCCTTCCGGGACGCCCTCCTCTTCCTGCTCGTGCTCGTCGTGTTGACGTTCCGGCCGGAGGGCGTCGTGCCCGTCCGCGGCACGGTGACCCGCGTATGACTGCACTCCGCTCGGTCGCGACTCCGGTGTGGCTGATCGCGCTCGTTGCGGTCGCGACGTTCATCGGAGACCACGGCCCGGGAGAAGTGAAGAGCGCAACTGCGAGCGCGCTGATCACGATGCTGCTCGTCATCGGGCTGATGGTCTTCACGGGCAACTCCGGCGTCTTCTCGTTCGGCCACGCGAGCTTCATGGCGATCGGCGCGTACACGGCAGCGCTCGTCTCGACGACGCCGCAGTACAAGGCGATCGAGTTGCCGGACCTTCCGCACTGGCTCGCGAACCTGCACCTACCGGCGGTGCCGGCGGTCCTTTTCGGTGGCGCGCTCGCGATGGGATTCGCAGCCGTGGTCGCGCTGCCGCTCGTGCGTCTGAGCGGGCTCGCGGCCTCGCTCGCAACGGTCGCGCTGCTCGTCGTCATCCACGACGTTGCCGAGAACTGGGACAAGATCACCCGCGGCACGCCCGGGTTCATCATCGACGCGCCGCAGCCCGGAACGTGGTCGCTCTTCCCGTGGGCTGCGGGAGCGATCGTCGTCGCGTGGATCTTCAAGCGTTCGTCGAGCGGGCTACGACTGATCGCCTCGCGCGAGGACCCGGTCGCAGCGGTCGCGAGCGGCATCCGCATCCAGCGGGAGCGCGCGATCTCGCTCCTCGTCAGCGCGTTTCTCGCCGGCGCGGCCGGCGGCCTGTTCGCGCTCCACTTCGCGAACATCAGCCCGGCGAACTTCTATCTGTCGATCACGTTCACGATGGTCGCGATGCTCGTGGTCGGCGGAGCCGAGAGCCTCTCGGGCGCGGTCGTCGGCGTGATCGTCGTGACGACGCTGCTGCAGCTTTTCCGGCAGATCGAGGGCGGGTTCACGGTCGCGCGCCTGCACGTGCCGGCGCGGCCGGGCCTGGCCGACTTCGGCCTTGCGCTCGGCCTGCTCGCGATCCTGATCCTGCGGCCGCGTGGTGTCACGGGCGGGCGGGAGCTCGGCCCGCCGCGCCCATCACGCATGCGGTTGGGCGCACAAGAGCCTGAGCCGAGCTCCGACGCGGGCTAGGTCAACGACACGAGAGGACGGAAGATGCGAGCGCTCTACGTGAACCCGATGCCCTACGGCGCCAACGTCGGCATCGACGCGATCGCCCAGGGACTGCGGCACCGCCTGGACCAGGAGGGGATCGAGATGCCCACGCTGTACGCGGACTTCCGCGACCCCGACTGCGACGAACAGACCGGGGCGGCGATTCGAGCCGGCGTCGAGGCCGGTGTGGATGCGGTCGTCATCTACGCGCTCACGCCGGCGCGTTCGTCCGACACGGTGCCAGACGTGCGTGCGGCGGGCATGCCGGTGTTCTCGTTCACGCGGCCGCTCTACCGCGTGAACGGCTCTGTGATCTATCCGAACTTCAACCACGGCATCCTGATGAGCGAGTTCATGGCCACGCTCGTGCCGCCCGGGTCCGACGTCGCCGTGATCGGCGGCCCGGACTCCGTCGACGACGTGGAGGAATGCGTCGGCATCATCCACGGCGCAAAGGTGGTCGGCCTCAACGTGGTCAACGACCCGTACGACCCGCGCTACGACAACATCAGCGACGTCGCCGAGATGGGCCGCGACGTGACGTTCAACGTCCTCGACGACTTCCCGCAGATCAAGGGGCTGCTGCCCTACAACGACGAGACCGCGCACGGCAGCATCGAGGCGCTCCGTGAGCGTGGGCTGCTCGGGAAGATCAAGCTCGTCTCGCGCAACGGAACGCCGAAGGCAGTCGAGGCCGTGCGCAAGGGCTGGAGCGACGGGACGCTCGACATCGACTGCCCGGGGATCGGGATCGCGCTCGGCAGCCTCGTCGCACGCCAGCTCGCGGGAGGCGAGCGACTCGACGACGAGATCGCCCTCAGCCCGGTCGGGCGCGTCATCGGCACGGACGAGGTGGCGACCTGGGTCCCGTTCGACCAGCGAATCCCGTTCGAGCCGCTGCTGGAAGGGCTCCACTGAGTGGAGTGGTCGGCGCTCACCTCCGACGAGGTCGGGGCAGCCGCACTGTCCGGGGCGATCGCGGTGCTGCCCGTCGGCGCGACCGAGCAGCACGGCCCGCACCTCGCCACGGGCACGGACGCGATCCTGGCGGAACGCGCAGCCCGCGCGGCGGCGGTGCGGACGGGCGACATCGTGCTGCCGACGGTGGAGTACGGCTGCTCGCTCGGCCACACCGCGAAGTGGCCGGGCACCCTCTCGCTCTCCCCCGCGACGTTGACGGCCGTCGTCGAGGACGTCGGCCGCTGGGTGCACGCCTCGGGCTTCCGCAAGCTCGTCCTCGTGAACGCGCATGCGACGAACGGGCCTCCGTGCGGA
>JBKJQL010000063.1:0-13065 GCA_046594035.1 Gaiellaceae bacterium | reverse complement strand
GACACCTCACCTGCGCGAACCTGGCCCGCGAGGTCGAGCGCGTCGGTCAACGATTCAGATCGTCTGCCCGTCGAGATTCCACACAGGCCCCTGTGTGGCGACGAGCTGTGTGTCGCTGAGCGCGCGGAGCACGTGGATCGAACCGCGGATGTTCTCTTCGTCACAGCGCTCGAAGCACCGCCGGGCCATCGGGGGAGCGACGCCGTAGCCTGCGTGGTGCGCAGAGCGGAAGCGGAAAGTTGCGTCGTCGCCGACACGGCGCGGGTTGATCTGGATGCAAAGCACGGCCGCACGTTCGACGTAGTCGGTCGAGAGCAGCCGCAGTTCCGCGACGAGATCGCTCCAGTCGTCGGGCAGTTCTGCGAGTGCCGCGTCCCACGATTCGACGATCGACGTCACGTCGCGCTCTGTGCGGGTCGCAGCCTTTTCGGATCCAAGAGCGGTGAGCGTCCCGCCGATGCGCGCGTCGTCGAGGCGGCGCAGCAGCCCGGCAATTCCGTCCGGCCCCGCCGCGCTTCCGTCGCGTGCAGACGAGAAACGAAGCGTCGTTCCGGTGCGGTACGGACCGGCCGGCCCGAGCAGCGCGGCGGCTTGCGATGCCACTCCTGGATCCCGGATTTCGAGCTGGACGGAAACGCTCACCCAGCCGTCGGGAAGAGCGACCTGCAACTCGCGCCACTGACCGACGAGGCTCATGGCGCAAAACGTACACTGCCGGGCGTCATGGCCAAGGTCGAGAAGAAGCGCGCCCTGAACGAGGAGACGCTGCGGGACTTCCTGCGCGAGATGCTCCTGATCCGCCGTTTCGAGGAAAAGGTCGAAGAGCAGTTCCGTGCCGGTGAGCTTCCCGGCTTCCTGCACGTTGCGATCGGCCAGGAAGCAGTCGCCGTCGGCGTCTGCCAGGCGATGGAGGAAGGCGACGTCTTCGCCTCGACGCACCGCGCGCACGGGCACACGCTCGCCCGCGGCACGCATCCGAACGCGGTGATGGCTGAGCTCTACGGGAAGATGGAAGGCTGCTCACACGGCTACGGCGGCTCGATGCACCTGTACGACGTCGAGCGCGGTAACTACGGCGCAAACGCCGTCATCGGCGGCGGTCTCCCGCACGTCACCGGCGCGGGCCTCGCGTTCAAGTTGCGCGACGAGCCGCGCGTCGCGATCGCGTTCTTCGGCGACGGCGCCACGAACATCGGCACCTTCCACGAGTCGCTCAACCTCGCACAGCTCTGGAAGACGAAGACGGTGTTCGTCTGCGAGAACAACCACTGGGCCGAGTCGACGCCGGGGTGGCAGCACTCGCCGGTGTGGGACGACATGTCGAAACGCGCGCTTGCGTACGACATGCGCTCGATCAAGGTCGACGGTCAGGACATCCAGGCAGTGTTCGACGCGGCGCACGAGGCGCTGGAGCACGCGCGCTCCGGCGAGGGCCCCGTGTTCCTCGATGTCGAGACTTACCGCATGCGCGGTCACTTCATCGGCGACCCGCAGGTGTACCGCACGAAGGAAGACCGCGAAGAGGCGGCGCAGAACGATCCGATCATGCGCCTGCGCGAGCGTCTCGGTCTGGGCGATGACGAGTTCGAGTCGTTCGACGCGCAGGCGCACGAGATCGTGGACGCCGCGCTCGAGTTCGCGAAGAACGGCACCGATCCGCAGCCCGAAGACGCGCTCAAGAACGTCTATGCCTGAGATCACCTACCGCGAAGCAGTCCGCGACGCGATCGGCCAGGCGATGCGCAAGGACGAAGACGTTTTCATCATGGGTGAGGACATCGCCGAGATGGGCGGCTCGATGGCGGTCACGCAGGGCCTGCTCGAGGAGTTCGGCCCGGAGCGCGTGCGCAACACCCCAATTTCAGAAATGGCGATCGTCGGCGCAGGCATCGGCGCCGCAATGGCGGGCATGCGCCCGATCGTCGAGATCATGTACGAGGACTTCCTGACGCTCTCGCTCGAGCAGATCGTCAACCAGGCCGCGAAGCACCGCTACATGTCGGGCGGACAGCTGACCGTGCCATTGACGATCCGCACGCAGGGCGGCGCCGGCTGGTCGCCAGGCGCGCAGCACGCGCAGCAGCTCGAGGCGTGGCTCGTCCACGTGCCGGGCCTGAAGGTCGTCTATCCCTCCACGCCGGAAGACGTGCGCGGGCTGCTCTGGACGTCGATCTACGACGACAACCCGATCATCTTCTTCGAGCATCGACTCCTCTACCCGGTGAAGGGCAACGTCCCGGACGAGATCGAGCCGATTCCGCTCGGCAAGGCGCGCACGATGCGCGAAGGCACCGACGTGACGGTGATCGCGATCGGGCCGCTCGTGCACCGCGCGCTTGAGGCAGCGAAGCAGGCGGAGGAGGAAGGCATCTCCGTCGAAGTCGTCGACCCGCGCACGTTGCAGCCGCTCGACGAGGACGCGATCGTCGCGTCCGTGAAAAAGACGAATCGTGCGGTCGTCGCGCACGAGGCCGTGACGCGCATGGGCTTCGGCGCCGAGGTGACATCGGTGATCCAGTACAAGGCTTTCGACTACCTCGACGCGCCGATCGAGCGTGTCGGAGCGAAGTTCGCGCCGCTCGCGTTCGCGCCGGTGATGGAGCAGTTTCTCATCCCGCACGCCGCCGACGTCCTTGCGGCGATCAAGCGCACGGTCGGGAAATAAGGTAACCATGGCCAACGAGGTCAAGCTTCCGCGCCTGGGTCAAGGCATGGAAGCCGGGACGATCACGAAGTGGCTGAAAGCGCCGGGCGACACGGTGGAGAAAGGCGAGCCGCTGTTCGAGATCGACACCGACAAGGTGACGCAGGAAGTCGAGTCCGACTACGCGGGCGTCCTGCTGAAGATCACGCTCGAGTCGGGCGAGGCGCCGGTCGGCCAGACGATCGCCTACATCGGCAAGGCAGGCGAAGAGGTCGCCGAGGCTGCCCCGGCCGAGCCCGAGCCCGAGGCGGCGCCGAAGCCCGAACAGGTGTCTGACACCGCTGCGCCCCGCAAGGAGCCTGTCGACACCGAGGTGTCAGACACCAGTGCGAGCGCCCCGTCGAACGGCGGCCGCATCAAGGCTTCGCCGCTCGCGCGCCGCATCGCGCGCGAACGCGGCATCGATCTCTCGTCGCTCAGCGGCACGGGACCTGACGGGCGCATCGTCGCCGAGGACGTCGAGCGCGGCGAGGTCTCCAAGCCCTCGGCACCGGCCGCCGTTCCGACGGGCGAGGTCGAGTCCGTCCCCCTGACGAAGATTCGCAAGACGATTGCGCGGCGTCTGACGGCTGCCTGGCAGGTGCCCGTCTTCCAGTTGACGGTGAGCGCCGACATGACGCGCGCGAACGACCTCGTCGCGCGCAGTCGCGAGCTCAACCCCGACGTTCGCGTCACGGTCACCGACTTGTTGGCGAAGCTCTCCGCGCAGGCGCTGATGCGCCACCGCGACGTCAACGTGCAGTACATCGAGGACGCGCTGCTGAGGTTCCCCACGGCGAACGTCGGCATCGCCGTCGCCGCGCCGCAGGGGCTCGTTGTCCCGGTCATTCGTTCCGTCGAGCGCCTCTCGCTCGCAGAGGTCGGCACCGCGCGCGGAGACATCGTGGGACGAGCGCGCGACAACAAGCTGACGACGCAGGACCTCGAGGACGGGACCTTCACGATCTCGAACCTCGGCATGTTCGGCATCGAGCAGTTCGTCGCCGTGATCAACCCGCCGCAGGCCGCGATCCTCGCGGTCGGTGCGACGCTCGACACGCCGGTCGCGCGCAACGGCGCCGTCGAGGTCAGGCCGATGATGACGATGACGCTGACGGTCGATCATCGTGCAGTCGACGGAGCTGCAGGCGCGGACTTCCTGCGCACGATGAAGCAGTTCTTGGAAGACCCAGCGCTGGCGCTGTGACCCCGCCGCGGGTCTGGTACCTCGTTCGCGACTTCGATCGTGGACGCGCGTTCTACAGAGAGCGGCTCGGCTTCGAAGAGACCTACGTCGACTTCGACGACAAGTGGTCGAAGCTGGAGAACGGATCGATGCGCATCGCGCTCGCCGAGGGCGAGCCCGTCGAGTGCGGCGTCGCGACGATCGACGTCGCGGACGTGAAGGCGGACGCCGCGAGGCTCCGGGAGGGCGGCGTGGAGGTGGGCGTGGTCCTCGAGCTGGCTGGGCAGATACGGATCGTGGACATCTTCGATCCCGACGGAAACCGCATCCAGCTCGTGCAGCCCCTCGGCGACTGATGATTCGCAAGGGCTCCCCGGCCGACGTCCCGTTCATGCGCTCGATGCTGGCGCACGCCTATGGCTGGCGTGTGAACGCGCTCGACGCCGACATTCCGTTGACGCGCTACGTCGACAACTGGGGCCGCACCGGCGACGTGGTTGTGATCGCGCACGAGACCGGGAACCGGGTCGGTGCTGCGTGGTTCCGGCTGTTCCGCGAGTCTGAGCCCGGCTACGGATTCCTCGACGAGCAGACACCGGAGCTCTCGATCTCCGTCGTGCCATCACGGCGCAAGCACGGTCTCGGGCAGGAGTTGCTTGACGCTCTGCTCGAGAAGGCGCGCGGCGCCGGGCACTCGCAGGTGTCGCTTTCGGTCGAGAAGGACTCTCCCGCAGTCGGCTTCTACGAGCGCAACGGCTTCACGGCCGCCGGCGAGTCCGAGGGCGGGCTCGTCATGGTCCGCCAGCTGTGAAAGCACGCCTCGTCGGAATCAACCACGTGGCGCTCCAGGTCGACGACCTGGAGGCGGCAGTCGAGTTCTACACCGCGCTCTTCAAGCCGACCGCCGTCGACCGCAGCGAGGACGACGCCGCGTTCCTCGAGATCGGCGACCAGTTCCTCGCCCTCTTCGAACGCGGCTCGCGCGAAGAGGAAGCGCACTTCGGCCTCGTGGTCCAAGACAAGGAAGCCGCCCGCCGCGTGCTCGAAGCAGCAGGCGTCGAGATCCTCCCCGGCCACCGGCTCGACTTCCACGATCCGTCGGGCAACCGAGTGCAGGTCGTGCAGTACGACCAGATCCAGTTCACGAAGACCGACCGGATCCTCCGGGCGATCGGCGTCTCGTCGGAAAAGTCCGAGTCGGCGCTCGCCGAACTGCGCGAGAACGGCCTCGCGGACTGAAGGAGCGAGGGCCGCGGGCGAAAGCCCGCTGCCCTTGCCACGTTCGAACCATCCGGCGAGCCGCTGCGAACACGTCCTGACGATCACTCGTCCGGGCGGCGTGGGCGGCGTACGACCGGGGGGTTGTTGCTCGCCCCGCCGCCCAACCAGCTCGAGAGTTCCACTCTTGTTGCAAACGCCGCAGGCAGCGGCAGGCACGATCACGCGATGCGTCCGAAGCACGCCGGCTTGTTCCACGTCACAGCTCGCTCGATTGCGGAGGAGCACATCTTCCGCGACGACCGCGACTATCTCGACGGCATCAAGCTGCTCGCTGAGCTCGTTACCGAACGATTCCTCGTCTGCCACGACTTCTGCTTCATGCCGACCCACTACCACCTATTGGGCACGTTCGAAGCGGAGATGCTCACTCCGACGATGCACCGGTTGAACCGGCGTTACGCGCGTGGCTTCAATCGGCGCCACGGTCGGCGCGGGCACGTGTTCGACTCGCCGTTCCGATCGGTTGAAGTGATGACTGAGGCTCATGCGTTCTACTTACCGGACTACATCGGCGAGAACCCGCCGAGCAGGCCCTGGCGGTGGAGCAGCTTCGATGCGCATTTCGAGTTTGTCGAACGTCTGCCATGGCTCGCGACCCTCGAACCTGGTTAAAAAGCGAACCAGGTTCGTTTCTTAAGCTCAACCTGGTTCGCCCTTTGACGAACCAGGTTCATTCCTAGGTCTCAACCTGGTTCGCTCTTTGAACCAGGTTGAAGAGTTTCGAACTGCCATGCCGTCGCAAACTGCGAACCCGGTTCAGAGAGCGGCGAGCCACTCTCGAACTTCCGAGAGGAAGCTCGGGTCGATCGTGTGGTCGATCGGATACTCGCGGTAGAGCGGCTCGGCGCCCGCGTCTTCCAGGACGCGCTTCGCGGTGCGGCCGTACTCGACCGAGATGATCGGGTCGTAGATCCCGTGCGCAATCGCGATCGGCGGGAGCTGCGACAGGTCGGCCTCCCACGCTTCGGTCTGCGGGATGAAGCCGGACATCGCGACGATCGCGTCGGGTCGCGGGCGGTCGAGGCCCAGCCCGAGTGCGTACGACATCACGGCGCCCTGCGAGAACCCGGCGAGCCAGATGCTGTCGTACGGCAGCGAGTCGAGCCACGCGCCCGCGGCGGCGTAAGACGGCGCGAACGTCGCCGGGTCGGGACTCCCGACCTCGTACACCGCGTACCAGTGCGCGCCACCCGGAGGCAGGGACAACGGCCCGCGCGGGCAGTAGCCGTGGCGCTTGCGCTCCGGGTCGAGGATGTCGAGCAGCGGAAAGAGATCGTCCTCGTCTGCACCGCGTCCGTGGAAGAGGACGAGCGCGCCCTCGGCCTCACCTTCGGCCGGCCGTTCGCGAACGATCAAGAGCGCGCGAGACGCGGGTTCGGCAGCGGCGCGAGGATCTGCTCGACCTGCGCGCGGTACTGCTCGTAATTCGGAGGCAGCGAGAGCGACTCGCCGAGTGATTCGAACGGCTCGTCGGCGGTGAAGCCCGGCCCCATCGTCGCGATCTCGAACAGCACGCCGCTCGGCTCGCGGAAGTAGATCGACTTGAAGTAGAAGCGGTCGATCACGGGCGTCGGCTGCCCGCCGCCTTCGATCACTCTGTCGCGCCACGCTTCGTGCTCCTCGATTGTCGAGGCCCATGCGACGTGATGCACAGTGCCCGCCGCCTGCAATCCTCGTTCCGACGGCGGCGGGTCGTAGGCGTAGAAGCCGCTCCGTTTGGTGCCGCGCGCGACCCAACCCGGCTCGAAGCCGAGCGCGTTCAGCATCCGCTCGCTGCGCTCCGGTGACGAGGTGTATGCGCGCACGCCGGCGAAGCCGCGAAGGCGGTGCTCCTCGGGAAGGTCCGGGGCGTTGGACGTCAGCGGCTCCTCGCCGGTGTCGTCGACCACCAGCTCGAGCGCGAGCCCCTCAGGGTCGCTGAAGACGAGCGACCGCTCGCCGATCTCTCCCCCGACGCGCTGCTGCCAGAAGTCGAGCGACTTTTCCGAGCCGACGCGGAACGCGACCCGGTGCACCATGCCGTCGCCCGGGCGGCCCTTCGTCGCGCCCGGATACTCGAAGAACGTGATGTCCGCGCCCGCCGAGCCCTGCTCGTCCGCATAGAAGAGGTGGTAGACGGTCGGGTCGTCCTGGTTGACGGTCTTCTTGACCATCCGCAGGCCGAGCTCACCGGCGTAGAACTCGACATTCGCCGGCGCGTCGCCGGTGATGCACGTGACGTGATGCACGCCTTCGAGCTTCATCGCTCATAGCATGCCGTAATGCGTGCAGCGGTAATCGTCGACGGTCGCCTCGAGCTTCAGGAACGCCCCGATCCGGTTCCCGGAGACGGCGAAGTCCTGATCCGCGTGCGCGCTGCGGGGATCAACGGCGCTGACCTGCTGCAGCGCGCAGGGAACTACCCGCCGCCTCAGGGCGCGCCGCCGGACATCCCCGGCCTCGAGTGCGCGGGGGAGACCGAACGCGGGGAGCACGTGATGGCGCTGCTTGCCGGTGGCGGTCACGCCGAGCTCGTCGCCGTGCACGAGTCGCACGTGCTGCCGGTGCCCGAGTCGGTCGGCTGGCCGGAGGCGGGCGGCTTCGTCGAGGTGTTCGCGACCGCTCATGACGCGCTCTTCACCCAGGCGCAGCTGGTCGCGGGCGAGCGCCTGCTCGTGAACGGCGCGGCGGGCGGCGTCGGGATCGCGGGCGTGCAGCTCGGAGCCGAGGCCGGCGCGAGCGTGACCGGCACCGCGCGCCATCACCTCGAGCAGATCCGCGAGCTCGGAGCGACCGACACGGATGCTTCGGGCAAGTACAACGTGATCCTCGAGCTGGTCGGCGGCGACAACCTGCGCACCGACCTCGAGCGGCTCGAGCTCAAGGGACGTCTGGCGGTGATCGGTCTCGGCGCGGGGGCGAGCGCGGAGGTGAACTTCGGCCAGTTGCTGCGCGCTCGCGGACGCATCCACGGCTCGACGCTCCGCTCACGCACGCGCGCAGAAAAGGCCGAGGTGATCAGGCGACTCCGCGAGGATGTGCTGCCGCTGCTCGAAGAGGGCCGCGTCACCGTGCCGGTGCACGCGACCTATCCCCTCGATCAGGCGCAGGAGGCCTACGACGCGTTCGCCGCGGGCGGGAAGTTCGGGAAAATCGTCCTGCTCCCTTGATTCACCCGGGGAGGGGCGTAGCATCGAGGAGATGACCGAGGTGCTCCCCGAGAACGCGGAGTCACAGCGCGCCTGGGACGGCGTCCTCTTCGACAGATTCCTGGAGTTTCGTCATCTGATCGTCGCGCTCGCCCAGCACGGCCTGGCTGCGATGCAGCTGTCGCCGCCGCCCGTCGGCGCCCGCGTCGTCGATCTGGGCTGCGGTTTCGGAGACAGCGCGCAGCAGTTGGGAGAGCTCGTCGGTGCAGACGGCTCCGTGTTCGGCGTCGACATCTCGCCCCGCTTCATCGAGCTCGCGCGGTCGGAGACGACCGCGCCGAATGTCGCCTTCGACGTGCTCGACATCCAGGCTGCGCGGTTCGACGAAACCTTCGACTACGCGTTCTCGCGCTTCGGGACGATGTTCTTCGCGAGTCCCGTGGCGGCGCTGCGCAACGTCCGTGCGGCTCTCGAGCCGAACGGCAGGCTCGTGATGGTCGTCTGGCGCCAGCGCGAGGACAACCCCTGGATGTACGTCGCCGAACAGGTGGTCAAGCCGCTCATCGAGATCCCCGAGGAGACCGACGAGGCGCGCTGCGGGCCTGGGCCGTTCTCGATGGCGGGAGCCGACACCGTGAGCACGCAGCTCCAGCTCGCCGGTTTCCGCGAGGTGTCCTTCACGCGCAACGATCTGCCGATCAAGATCGGCAACGACCTCGACGAGGCCGTCGAGTTCAACCTCGCGCTAGGCCCGGCTGCCGAGGCGTTCCGGCTTGCCGGTGACGACGGCGCGGCGCTTCGGCCCAAGTTGTCGGCTCTGCTGCGCGACGCGCTGGCGCCGTTCGTCACGCCAGAGGGCGTTTTCGGCGACTCCTCGGTCTGGATCGTCACTGCACGCGCTGCCGACTGAGCCCTCGGTACCCTTCCGCTCGGAAACCGAGAACTGAGGAGCTGACATGGAAGTCGACGTCGCCGTCCTGGGCGGAGGTCCCGGGGGCTACACCGCAGCGATCCGCGCCGCCCAGCTGGGCGCGAAGGTCGCGTGCATCGAGAAGGAGCCCGAACTTGGCGGCACGTGCCTGCGCGTCGGGTGCATCCCGACCAAGGCGTGGGTGCAGACCGCGCACTTCCTGCACCAGGGGAACGACACGTTCGCGAAGCTCGGCGTCAAGGTCGACGGCGCGACGCTCGACTTCGCCGCCGCCAACGAATGGAAGAACGGTGTCGTCAAGCAGATGACCGGCGGTGTCGCCGGCCTGCTCAAGGCGAACGGCATCGAGTGGGTCAAGGGCTACGGGAAGTTCAAGGACGCGAACACGATCTCGGTCGAGGGCGGCGAGGACGTCAGCTTCAAGCAGGCGATCATCGCGACGGGCTCGTTCCCGATGCGCCCGCCGATCCCGGGGCTCGAGTCCGACCTCTGCGTCGACTCCACCGGCCTGCTCGCGCAGACCGAGGTGCCGAAGCGCCTGGTGATCCTCGGCGGCGGCATCATCGGCTCCGAGTTCGCATCGATCTTCAACCGCTTCGGCTCCGAGGTGACGATCGTCGAGATGCTCGACACGCTGATCCCGCAGGAGGACGCGGACGCCGCGAAGGAACTTTCAAAAGCCTTCGGCAAGCGCGGCATCAACCTGCAGCTCGGCAAGCAGTGCACGAAGGTCGAGCAGAAGGGCAACGCACTCACCGTCTACTTCGGTGACGGCGAGTCGGTCGACTGCGACCTGATGCTCGTGTCGGTCGGCCGCGCACCGCTCGTCGAGAACCTCGGCCTCGAAGCCGCAGGCGTGCAGTTCGACAAGCGCAAGGGCATCTCGGCCGACGAGCACCGGCGCACGTCGGTTCCGCACATCTACGCGGTCGGCGACTGCGCCGGCTACTGGCAACTCGCCCACACCGCGTTCCGCGAGGGCGAGGTCGCAGCGGAGAACGCGCTGGGCCACGACGCGGTGGTGGAGGGTGCGGTCCCCCGTCCGATCTACACCGACCCGGAGATCGCCGGCGTCGGCCTGACCGAGGCGCAGGCGCGCGAGCAGTACGGCGACGATGTCGCGGTCGGCACGTTCCCGTGGGTCGCGAACGCGCGTGCGGTGATGCAGGCCGAGACGGTCGGCTGGGTCAAGTCGATCCACGAGACGCGCTACGGCGAGCTGCTCGGCCTGATCATGGTCGGCCCGCACGTCACCGACATGATCGAAGTGGGCGTCGTGGCGCTCGACTCGGAGTCGACGGTCGAGACGGTCGGCGATGGCATGGCGCCGCACCCGACGCTCAGCGAGGCGATCAAGGAAGCGGGCCTCGCAGCCCTCGGCCGCGCGATCCACATCCCGAACAAGAAGAAGGCGGCCGCTAAGGCCTAGGCAGGACGCGGTTCGGCGTGCGCGGTGATCGGTTTCTCGGTCACCGCGTGCACGCCGGGCACGAACGCGACCACGAGGTTCGTCGCCGCTGTGAGGACCGCGGCCGCGAGCAGCGTCCACTCGTAGCCGAGCCCGCGCGCGAGCAGCGGGAAGACGAGGAAGCCGAGCGGCATGAAGACGAACGACACGAGGATGTCGTAGGAGCGCACGCGCGCGTAGACGCTCTCCGGGATGTCGCGCTGCAGCGTCGTCTCCCACCAGGTGTTGCAGAGCGCGACCGAGCCGAGCCCGAGGGCCCACGACGCCGCGATCAACGAGAGCGGCAGTGGGCCTGCGAGCGCGGCGATCGGCACCGCGATCAGCATGCAGGCGAAGAAGCCGGCGCTCAGCGGATGGCGCGGGCGGAAGCGCACCGACGCAAGTCCACCGAGGATCCCGCCGAGGGCGCCGAAGCCGGAGACGATGCCCCAGTCGCGTGCGCCGTCGAAGTGGTCGAGGAAGATCTTCGGCCCGAGCACGATGAACGCCGCGACGCAGAAGTTCGAGATCGCGAAGCCGATGACCGGTGCGCGAACCCACGCGCGCGAGGTCACCTCGCGAAAGCCGTCGCGTAGCTGCAGGAGGAAGCGGCTTCGTTCCGGGCGCGTGTGTGTCCGCACCTTCAGTTGCAGCAGGAAGAACGCGCTGACGACGAAGCTCGCCGAGTCGATCGCGAACACCCAACCCGTTCCTGCGAGGGCGACGAGCGCGCCGGAGACCGCCGGCCCGAAGACGTTGAGCGCGTTGCGCGAGATCCCGAGCAGCGCGTTCGCGGGCTGCAGGTTCTCAGGACTGACGGTCTGCGGGACAAGCCCGTCCGCGGCCGGGCCGAAGAAGGCCGAGGCGGCACCGAAGATCGCGGCTGTGATCAAGAACAGCGGCAGCGTCATGTGGTGCGAGAAGAGCATCGCCGCGGTGAACGCCTCGACTGCAGCACGCACGCCGTCACACGTGAGCATCACCGCGCGGCGGGGCAGCCGGTCGGCGACCACGCCGCCGACGAGCGTAAAAACGACCCGTGTGAGCGTGAACGCGGCGAGCACTCCGCCCAGGGCGGTCGCCGAGCGGTTGACCGAGAGGACGGCGAAGGCGAGGGCGACCGGGATCAGGGCATCGCCCATCCCGGAGGCGATCTGGCCGAGCCAGAGCAGCCGGAACTGGCGCTCCCGCAGCGGCTTTACAGCTCCCCCTAGGCCCACGAGCGCACCCTAACCCGGATCTCGCCTGCCTTCACCATCCCGCTCGAGACCCCGAAAGTAAGCCTTCCGTAAAGTCACATTGCCCGCGCAAGATTTGGCGCTGGGCGGTGTCTTTATCGGTGGACGTGCCCTCGTCCCGCCGGGAGCCTCGCCCGCCCGCAGGTTCCCGGCAACTCTCCCAGGGCCCTCGCTCTTGCCGCAGAGAGCGGGGGCCCTCTTTCTTGTTAGGGTGCCTCCGTGGGCGTCTTCAACCGTAGAAATGCCGCTTTCGGCTGGGTCGCGTGGGCCGTCGGCAAGCGCGTGCTGAAGAAGAAGGCGAAGAGCGCCGTGCCGGCGATCGACACCGAGTCGAAGAAGCCGAACAAGAGCGCGATCGCGCTCGCCGTCGCAGGCGTCGTGGGCGCGCTGACGTTCTGGCGCAAGCGCTCGGGCGACGACCCGTCCGAATAGTCCGAACCAGGTTCGCTTTTCAACCTGGTTCGAGAGTTTGCAAGACGCGGCGCTACCCTCCGCCGGTGGCAATCGGCGAGCATGAACAGGTTTTGGCAGAGCGGCTGAAGGCCGCGCTCGACACGCTCGAGGCGATCGCCCGTGACCGCACGCTGCTGCAGGAGCTGAGCGTCGAGGAGCGCACGCGCCTGCTCACCGCCGCAGGCGCCGTCTTCGACCCCGACGTGGGCGCGCGCCGCCGGGCTGCGAAGGAGCTGCGCCGCCGCAGGAAGAACGAGAAGCTCGACGACGACGAGGCGACGCTCGCCGAGACCGGCATCCGCCTCCTGCGCTCGAAGCCGGTGTTCACGACGCCGAACTACGAGCTGCCCGTCGAGGTGGGCGAGGAGCGCGAGACGCTCGTCGATCAGCATTGCTACGTCTGCAAGCGGGAGTACTCGACGCTCCATCCCTTCTACGACCAGATGTGCAAGGAGTGCGGCGACTTCAACTTCGCGAAGCGCTCGGAGACGGCCGACCTGAGCGGGCGCGTTGCGCTGCTCACGGGCGGCCGAGTGAAGATCGGGTACCAGGCGGGGATCAAGCTGTTGCGCGCCGGTGCGTCGCTGATCGTCACGACGCGCTTCCCACGCGACGCCGCGCAGCGCTACGCGCAGGAGGCAGACTTCGCGGAGTGGGGAGACCGGCTGGAGATCTTCGGGCTCGACCTGCGCCACACACCGAGCGTCGAGGACTTCTG